>NZ_QQWY01000032.1:0-59324 GCF_003950455.1 Sphingomonas sp. ABOLE | reverse complement strand
CACTCAGGAAGAGGCGAATCCGGGAAATCCGGGCCCGCCGAAGCGGTCGCTATACACCTTGGCCGAGGCGGCGGGAGTGGGGCGAAAGCATGTCGGCATTCCGCATTCCCGCCGCGGTTGTAACGGCCCTTGCAACAATCAGTCGCGCAGCAGCTCGTTGATGCCGGTCTTGCTGCGGGTCTGCGCGTCGACCGTCTTCACGATCACCGCGCAATAGAGACCGGGCTTGCCGTCTTCGGCGGGCAGGCTGCCGGGCACCACCACCGCATAGGGCGGCACTTCGCCGCGATAGACTTGGCCGGTCGCGCGATCGACGATTTTGGTCGAGGCGCCGAGATAGACGCCCATCGACAGCACCGCGCCCTCGCCGACGCGCACGCCCTCGGCCACTTCCGACCGTGCGCCGATGAACGCGCCGTCGCCGATGATCACGGGATCGGCCTGCAGCGGCTCCAGCACGCCGCCGATGCCGACACCGCCCGAGAGATGCACGTTCCTGCCGATCTGCGCGCAGCTGCCGACGGTGGTCCAGGTATCCACCATCGTGCCTTCGCCGACATAGGCGCCGATGTTGACGAAGCTCGGCATCAGCACCGCGCCCTTGGCGATGTGTGCGCCGTGGCGGACGATGCTGCCCGGCACCGCGCGGAAGCCGGCGTCGCGGAACGCGGCCTCGCCCCAGCCGGTAAATTTCGAGGGCACCTTGTCGAACCAGGCGGTGCCTTCGGGGCCGGGGACGACGACATTGTCGTTGAGGCGGAAGCTGAGCAGCACCGCCTTCTTGAGCCACTGGTTGACCTGCCAGCCGCCGTCCACCGGCTCGGCAACGCGGGCCTCGCCGCGATCGAGCAGGTTCAGCGCTTCGGCGACGGCTTCGCGCACCGCGCCTTCGGTGGCGAAGCTCAGGTTCGCGCGGTCTTCCCAGGCGGCGTCGATCGTCGCGGCGAGATCGGTCATGTCAGCTCTCCAAGATGCTGTGGAGCCAGGCTCCGAGATCGGTGATGGTATAGTCGATGAAGCTGCGGTCGGCGTCGGGCGCCTGTTCCGAGCCATTGTCGATCCAGACGGTGGTCATGCCGATCGCCTTGGCCGGCCCCAGGTTGCGCGCCATGTCCTCGACGAACAGCGAGGCGTGCGGATCGAGGCCGTACGCATCGCACAGTCCCTGGTACGCCGCGGGCTCCGGCTTGGGGCGATAGCTGGTGGCGTGGATGTCGTGAATCGCCTCGAAGGTTTCGCCCAGGCCCAGCCGGTCGAGCACCTTCTGCGCATAGGGCGCGTCGCCATTGGTGAAGATCAGCTTGCGGCCGGGCAGGTGGGCGAGTGCCTCGACCAGCGCCTCGTTCGCTTCCAGCACGCTCATGTCGACATCGTGGACATAGTCGAGATAGTCGTGCGGATCGGTGCCGTGTTCCTCGATCAGGCCGTACAGCGTGGCGCCATGCGCGTGGAAATAGGCCTTCTGCACCTTGTGCGCCTCTTCCGGCGAGCAATGGAGCAGGCGCTGCACATATTCCCCGATCCGCGCGTCGATCATCGCGAACAGATTGGCGCTCGCCGGATAGAGCGTGTTATCCAGATCGAAGATCCAGTTGCGGACGTGCGAGAGCGAGGCGAGCATCGCCCGCGCGTGTAGGAGGTGCCCCCCGCCACCGCAAGCGCCGAGCGCGGCCTCGGGGCTTCCCCGGCACCCGGGTAAACGCAAAAAAAACCACTCCGCGCGTAGGGGAAGACCCTCCTGACGAGAGGGTTTCGGTATGCGGGTGGCGTTGCGCGTAGGATGGATGCACACGGCGGCGCTCGGCGGGCTCGTGGCGCTGGGCGCGTGCAGCGGCGGCGGCGGCGGCGGGATTGCAAGCACGCCCGCGCCTGCGCCCGCGCAGATTCCCGCGCCGACTCCGACACCGACCCCCGCGCCCACCCCGACGCCCACCCCAACGCCGGTGCCCTCGCCTACGCCCACGCCCACGCCGGTACCGACCACCAATTACGACACGACCGAGTACCGCGCTACGGTGGGGGCCGTTTCGATGAACGCGCTCGTCGCCTACAAGAACGGTGCCACTGGCAGCGGCATCAAGGTGGGCGTGATCGATTCGGGCATCGACGTGCAGAGCGCCGAATTCGGCGACTGCTCGGGCGGGCTGGGCGTCGGCACCTGCCGCATCCTCGCCAGTTCGAGCGACCCGGGCGGCAACGGGTCGGTCGACGATGTCGGCGGCCACGGCACCGCGGTAGCCTTTACCATCGCGGGGCGGCGCAACGCTGCCGGCACGCAGGGCGTGGCATTCAATTCCCAGCTCGTCGTCGAGCGTGCCGACCAGCCGGGCAGCTGCAACGGCACCGATACCAGCACCTGCAAATTCTCCGACACCGCCATCGCCCAGGGGCTCGACCGCGCCCGGCAGGCAGGCGCACGCGTCGTCAACATCTCGCTCGGCGGCGATTCGGCCTCGTCGGCTCTCGCCTCCGCGATCGACCGCGCGACGGCCGCAGGGGTGATCGTGGTGATCGCCGCCGGCAATGACGGCAGCGCGAACCCGGACGCCTTCACCAGCGCGGCGACCAATGCCGCGATCTCGCGCGGGCTGGTGATCATCGCCGGCTCGGTCAATTCCAGCGACACGATTTCGAGCTTCTCGAACCGCGCCGGTTCCTCCGCTGCCGTCTATCTGGCCGCGGTCGGCGAGGGCGTACGCGCACCGGACGCGAACAACACCGCCTATATCTGGTCGGGCACGTCCTTCTCGGCGCCGCAAATCACCGGTGCGATCGCGCTGCTCGCCCAGGCCTTCCCGAACCTGACCGGCAAGCAGATCGTCGATCTGCTCTACGCCACCGCGCGCGACGCGGGCGATGCCGGAGTCGATCCGATCTACGGGCGCGGCGTGCTCGATCTTACCCGCGCCTTCCAGCCGGTCGGCACCATGTCGGTGGCGGGGACCAGCGCGGTGATTTCGCCGACGATCAACGGCACCCTCAGCGGGCCAATGGGCGATGCCAGCCAGGGCGCGCTGGGCATGGCGGCGCTCGATTCGTTCGGCCGCGCCTATGCGACGACGATCACCAACAGCTTCCAGCGCCAGAGCCTGTCACGCAACCTGCCGGCGCTGATGGCGACGCGGGACCGCAGCTTCTCGATCGGCGGGGATCAGGTGCGCGTCGCGGTGTCACTCGTGCCCACGGTCGATTCGGTGCGGATCGAGCGGCTCGGCATCACCAGCCGCGATGCCGGCGTGGCGCGGATGCTGGCGACGACGGTGAGCGGCCGGCTGGGTTCGAAGGCGCAATTCGCCTTCGGCGCCTCGCAGACCGGCAATGTGCTCACCGCGCAGCTGGCGGGCCGCGACGACCCCGCCTTCCTGATCGCGCGCGATCCGCTGAGCAACGCGGGCTTCGATACCGATGTCGGTGGATCGGCGGCGGTGCGGCAGATGATCGGCCCCTGGGGCCTGACCGTCGCCAGCGAAGTCGGCGACGTGCTGAGCCAGCGGGCGGGCGACGCGGCGGCGCTGCAGGCGCGGTGGCTGCGCTTCGGCTATGATCGCAGCACCGTGGCGGTGGACCGCCGCTTCGGCGGGCTGAACGCCAGCGTTGGCGTCACCCGCCTGTCGGAGGACAATACGGTGCTCGGCGCGCGATTCAGCGCCGGCCTGGGGGCGGCGCGGGCGAGCAGCCTGTTCGCCGATCTGGGCCTGCGCTGGGATCTCGGCCTGGGGCTGAGCGTCGGCGGATCCCTCCGCCAGGGCTGGACCAACGTCCGGCTGCGCGAGGGCATCCAGGGCGCGGGCCTGCTCCGCACCAATGCCTGGGCGGCGGACATCGGCAAGGACGGGCTGTTCGGCAGCGACTCGATCGGCCTGCGCATTGCCCAGCCGCTGCGGGTCGCGCGCGGCGGGATCGGCCTCACCCTGCCGCAAGGCTGGGACTATGATACGCTGAGCGTCACCAGCTGGAGCAGCCAGCGGATCAACCTCGCGCCGGTCGGCCGCGAAATCGATTACGAGCTCCGCTACCACTGGCGCTTCGCCGACGGCGATGTGAGCAGCAACCTGTTCCTTCGCCGCCAGCCGGGCAACATCGCCGCGATGCCGAGCGACCTGGGCGGCGCGGTGCGGCTGAGCTGGGGCTTCTGACGGCTTCCCCTGGCGGCGGCGCGCCTGTAGGGCGGGCAGGCTGCCAAGGGAGACGTGATGATCGAGATCGCCAGCGCGCGGCTGACTGCCGCGATCAACCCGCACGGGGCCGAGCTTTCCTCGCTACGCGACCCCGCCGGGCGCGAGCTGATGACCGACGGCGATCCCGCCTTCTGGTCCGGCCGGGCGCCGCTGCTGTTTCCGATCGTCGGGCGGCTGGTGGGCGACCGCTACCGGCTGGACGGCCAGGACTACAGCCTGCCCCAGCACGGCTTCGCGCGGCGCCGCGATTTCGCGCTGGCCGAGCAGGGTGCCGATCGGGTGACCTTCCGGCTGGAGGACGATGCCGAGACCCGCGCGGCCTATCCCTTCGCCTTCACGCTCGATGCGACCTATCGGCTGGACGACTCCACGCTGTGGATCGAGATCGCGGTAACCAACCGCGACACGCGCGACATGCCGGCCAGCTTCGGCTTCCATCCCGCCTTCGCCTGGCCGCTGCCCTATGGGCGTGCACGTGCCGATCACCGCATCCTGTTCGACGAGCCGGAATTCTCCTTGCTCCGCTACATCGGCGAGGGCGGCATCGCGCCGGACCGCCGAACCAGCCCGGTGGAGGGGCAGAAGCTGCCGCTCTCCGACGACCTGTTCACCGCCGACGCGCTGATCTGGGACCAGCTCGCCAGCCGCGGGCTGTTGTACGGGGCGGAAGACGGGCCGCAGCTGCGCATCCGCTTCCCCGATACCGGCCTGCTCGGCATCTGGACCAAGCCCGGCGCGCGCTTCGTCTGCGTCGAGCCCTGGTGGGGCATCGCCGATCCGGCGGGCTTTGACGGCGAGATCTGGGACAAGTCCGGCATCCAGCGGCTGGCCCCCGGCGAGACCCGGCGCTTCGGCATGGACGTGACGCTCATCGACTGAGCGACAGGGCGGCGCACTCGCTGCTGGATAAAGAACGCGTCTCCGACTAAGGCGTCGCGATTCTCCCTCCCGTTCGAAGCACCCGCATGTCCCCCTCCGATCGTCGTACGTTCGCCATCATCTCGCACCCGGACGCGGGCAAGACCACGCTCACCGAAAAGCTGCTGCTGTTCGGCGGCGCGATTCACCTTGCCGGTGAAGTGAAGGCGCGCGGTGCCGCCCGCCGTGCGCGCTCGGACTGGATGAAGATCGAGCAGCAGCGCGGCATCTCGGTCACCAGCTCGGTGATGACCTTCGAGCGCGACGGGATCACTTTCAACCTGCTCGACACGCCGGGCCACGAGGACTTCTCGGAAGACACCTACCGCACGCTCACCGCCGTGGACTCCGCGGTGATGGTGATCGACGTCGCCAAGGGCATCGAAAGCCAGACGCGCAAGCTGTTCGAGGTCTGCCGCCTGCGCAACGTGCCGATCATCACCTTCGTCAACAAGGTGGACCGCGAGGGCCGCGAGGTGTTCGCGACGCTCGACGAAGTGGCCGAGCTGCTCCAGCTCGACGTGGTGCCGATGACCTGGCCGGTGGGCATGGGCGGCACCTTCGAGGGCATTTACGACCTTGCGACCAAGCGCCTGCTGCTCCCCGAGGGCGATGCCCGTGAATTCCACGGCAAGGTGATCCAGACGACCGGGCTCGACGATCCGCAGCTCGACGCGATCGTCTCGCCCGACAATCTCGCCAAGCTGCGCGAGGATGTGGAACTCGCCCAGGCGGGCTATGCCGAGTTCGACGGGGAGGCCTATCGCAACGGCGACATGACGCCGGTCTATTTCGGCTCGGCGCTGAAGGAGTTCGGCGTGGACTCGCTGATCGCCGCGATCGCCGAGTTCGCCCCGCCGCCGCACGCGCTGCCGGCCGAACCCGCGCCGGTCGAGCCGACCCGCGACGAGGTGACCGGCTTCGTGTTCAAGGTCCAGGCGAACATGGACCCGAACCACCGCGACCGCATCGCGTTCATGCGGCTGGTCTCGGGCACGTTCAAGCGCGGCATGAAGCTGACGCCGACTGGCCATGGCAAGCCGATCGCGATCCACTCGCCGATCCTGTTCTTCGCGCGCGAGCGCGAACTGGCGGACGAGGCCTTCCCGGGCGACATCATCGGCATCCCCAACCACGGCACGCTGCGGGTGGGCGATACGCTGTCCGAGCGGGCGGGGGTGCGCTTCACCGGGCTGCCCAACTTCGCGCCGGAAATCCTGCGCCGCGTGGCGCTCAAGGACCCGACCAAGACCAAGCAGCTGCGCAAGGCGCTGGACGATCTGTCCGAGGAGGGCGTGATCCAGGTCTTCTATCCGGAGATCGGATCGAACTGGATCATCGGCGTGGTCGGCCAGCTGCAGCTCGACGTGCTGCTCAGCCGGCTCGAGGCGGAATACAAGGTCGGCGCGGTGCTCGAACCTTCGCCCTATGACACCGCGCGCTGGATTTCGTCGGACGATGCCGCCGCCCTCAAGGAGTTCCTCGATCTCAACCGCGGCGCGCTCGCCAAGGATCGCGACGGCAATCCGGTGTTCCTGGCCAAGTCGGCCTGGGAAGTCGGCTATATCGCCGAGCGCTATAACAAGGTGAAGTTCGCGGCGACGCGCGAGCGGTAATCAGGCCGCGGCGCGCTGTTCCCGGCCGCGCTCGCCGAGACCGCTGGCGATCCAGTCGCGGATGCGCTCGGCGCGGCCGAGATCGGCTTCGAACTTGGCGAGCAGCTCCTCGGCGCCGCTGGTGTCGGTGCCGGCGGCACGCATCATGGCGAGGACTTCCTGCTGGGCGGCAATGTGACGCTCGGCGAGCACCACATTCTTCTCGGCTTTGACGAGGTCGGTCGGGGTATAGCTCATGTGGTTATTATAGAAGTAACTACGCGGCAGCGGGAATCGCGCGGCTATTCGACCCAGTCCGCCGCCAGCCGCCGGCTCGCCAGCGCCATCAGGATGCCGGCGACGAGATACAGGCCGAGCCCCGCCGCGATCGCGTAGCGCAGGCCGTCGGCGGCACCATAGGCAGGCGTCAGCTGCTGGGAGAGCAGGCCGATCACCCAGCTGCCGAGGCCCAGCCCGATCAGGTTGTTGATCAGCAGGAACGAGGCCGAGGCGGTGGCGCGCATCTGCGGCGGCACGAGGTGCTGGACGGCGGTGAGTACCGGCCCCAGCCAGACATAGACCAATGCCTGCGGCACCAGGAACAGCAGGAACGCTGTCTGCCAGCTCTGCGCCAGCACGCCTGCGACGAACAGCGGCAGGCCGAGGACGTAGCAGATGGCCGGCGCCAGCGCGTACCACTTCCGATCGCGTGTGCCCAGCCGGTCGCCCAGCCAGCCGCCGAGCAGGATGCCCGCCACGCCGCCGGTGAGTGCAAGTGCCCCGAAGAACTGACCGACCTGCGCCAGGTCGAGCCGGAAGCTGCGCAGGATCAGGCTCGGCAGCCAGAAGGCCACGCCGTAGCCGCACATCGATCCCGCCGCCGCGCCGAAGGCGAGCAGCCAGAAGCTCGGCTTGGCGGCGAGGATGCCGAAGACGCGGGAGAGGGGGACCTGGTCCTTGGCCGGCGCGGCGCGCGGGGGATCGCGGACGAGCAGCTTGAACGGCACCGCGATGACCAGCCCGAGCAGCCCGACGACGAGGAAGGCGGTGCGCCACTCCACCGCCTGGGCGATATAGCCGCCGAGCAGGGCGCCGCCCGCCGAGCCGAGCGGGATGCCGAGCGAATAGATCGACAGCGCGCGCGACCGGCGCTCGGCCGGATAGGCATCGGCGATCAGCGCATAGCTCGGCGCCACCCCGCCCGCCTCGCCAACCCCGACGCCGAGCCGGAAGAGGAACATGCTCGTGAAATGCTGCGCCGTGCCGCACAGCGCAGTGAACGCGCTCCATACGCCCAGCGAGACGGCGATCACCCAGCTGCGGCTGGTGCGGTCGGCCAGCATCGCCAGCGGGATGGCGAGGGTGGAATAGAGCAAGGCGAAGGCGAAGCCGCCCAGCATGCCGAGCTGCCCGTCGTCGAGCCCCAGGTCCGCCTTCACCGGCTGGGCGAGGATGGACAGGATCTGCCGGTCGAGGAAGTTGAAGATATAGACCAGCAGCAGCATCGCGAGGACGATGCCGCGCGGCGTCGCGGGACGGGTGGGGTGCGGGGGCATGATGGGTCCTTTGTGCGCCGGTGGTCGGCGTGATGCTAGCGCCGTGATCACCCTCACCCTCCCTACCGCCCGCGGCGGCGCCTCCCTCCCTCTCCCAAAGGGAGAGGGCGCTCATTCCCTCTCCCTTTGGGAGAGGGAGGGAGGCGCGAAGCGCCGGAAGGGTGAGGCTGAAAAGCCCCCTAGAACTTCACCGTGCCCGACACGAACACCTGGCGCGGGTTGCCATAATAGCCGGTCAGTACGCCCTCGGTCCCCAGCGTCGGTACATAGGTCCCAGCGGGCGTACGCAGGAAATCGCCCGTGTCGGGGTTCTGCGCGAGGAAGTTGTAGCCCGAGACGATGTAGCGCTTGTCGAACAGATTGCGGCCGTGCACCCCGATCGAGAATCGCTTGTCGATGTCCCAGTTGAGGTTCGCATCGAACAGCGTGAAGCCCGGTTGGTCGAGCATCGGCGTGCGCAGCTCGAACTGCTGCGAGGCACTGCGGTACGAGGCGGTGAAGCTCGCTGCGACCTGACCCTCGCCGCCGACCGGCACCGAATAGCCGATCGTGCCGCTCGCGGTCCAATCGGGCGTGTTCTGGATGCGGCGGCGGCTGGCGACGTCGATGCCGCGCGAATCGATGAAGCGCTTGTAGCGGGCATCGAGATAGCCGACCGACCAGTTGAGGTTGAGCGTCCCGCCGGGCGCCGCGAGGTCGCGCGCAGCGATCAGGTTGCCCTCGAACTCGACGCCCCGCATCCGCGCCTTGCCGGCGTTGGTGGTGATGCCGATGAACGTCTGCTGGCCGTTGATCGTGGTACCGATCGAGCCCGGCACCTGCACGTCGGTGTAATCGGCGTGGAAGGCAGCGAGCGCGAAGGTCAGCCGGCGATCGAACAGCGCCGCCTTGTAGCCGATCTCGTAGCTCGTGACGGTCTCGGGATCGAACGACATGAAGTCATAAACCTGCTGCGGCGTGCAGGCGCCGCCGCTCGGCGTGCGGCAGGCGCTGGTCTGGCCGCGCGGGTCGAAGCCGCCGCCCTTGAAGCCGTCCGCCCAGCTCGCATAGAGCGTGTGATCGGCGCTGGGCTTGAAGCTGACCGAGGCGCGCGGCGTGAACTTCTTGAAATCGGCGCTGCCGCGGAAGTCCGAGGTGGTGGCGAACAGCACACCGGTGCCGCCGAAATAGGGCGAGCCGCCGCCGAGATAGGTCTGGCGCAGCACGCGCGACTGACGCTGGTCCCAGGTGTAGCGCCCGCCCGCCGAGACGCTGAACATCGGGGAGAGGTCGTAGGTGAAGTCGCCGAACACCGCGACGGTATCGGTGTTCACGTCGCCAAAGGTCAGCGCGGTCACGCCGCCGGGCAGCCGCACGTCGAATACGGTGCGCGCCTTTGCGTCGAGATAATAGACGCCGAGCAGGCCCGAGAGGCTGCCGGTATCCACCAGCAGCTGCGCTTCCTGGCTGAACTGCTTGTTGTTGTAGAAGGCCGGCACGTCGACCTGCACCGCCGGCAGCGCGTCGAAGTCGATCGGGGTGGCGCTGTCGTCCTTGCGATAGGCGGTGATCGAGCGGAAGGTCAGCCAGGTGGCAGGGCGCAGTTCGGCGAGGCCGGTGACGCCCCAGGCTTTCACGTCCTGACGCGGATTGATCAGGCCGCCCTGCGAATCGAACACGTCCGCCAGTACGGGCGTGCCGCTGACGATGCCGGGGATCAGCCGGTGGCCGCCGCGGCTGTTGCTCTTGTCATGGGTATAGTCGCCCGAGACGCGGAAGAAGGCGCTGCTGCTCGGTTCATATTCCACCGTACCGCGCGCAGCCCACAGGTCCTTGTTGTAATTGTCCTCGCCGGTGGTGAGGTTGGTGCCGAAGCCGCCGCGGCTCAGCCGCGCGCCCGCGGCGCCGATCTTGAGCCCGGTGTCGCCGATCGGCGCGCTGGCGCTCACCACCAGATCGGCCTGGTTGTACGAGCCATAGCTGCCGCGCAGCTGGAGCGTGGGATCCGCACCGATCCGCTTGGTGACGTATTTCACCGCGCCGCCGATGGTGTTGCGGCCATAGAGCGTGCCCTGCGGCCCGCGCAGCACCTCGATTCGCTCGACGTCATAGATGTCGAGCACCGCCGCCTGCGGGCGGTTGAGGTACACGTCGTCGAGATAGAGGCCAACGCCGGCCTCGAACCCGGCGACCGGATCCTGCTGGCCGACGCCGCGGATGAAGGCCGACAGCGTGTTGTTGGTACCGCGCGACACCTCTAGCGAAACGTTCGGCGCGGACTGGGCGATGTCGGTGATGTCGAGCGCACCCTGCGCATTCAGCTGCGCGCCGCTGATCGCGGTGACGGCGATCGGCACGTCGATCAGGCTTTCCGCGCGGCGGCGGGCAGTGACGATGATCTCGCCGTCCTGCTGTTGCTGCGCGGCATCGGCGCTCTGGCCGGCGGCTTCGCTGTCCTGGGCGAAGGCTGGCGTGGCGGCGAGCAGTGCGGCGCTCGCGAGCAGGGCGATACGAACGGAATCGTGCCGTGACATGGTAATCCTCCCCTGGTGCAACCCATCTTTGAACGCGGGTTGTAAGCCGTTGCCCGAAGCTATACTGAAACCTGAACCGGGTTTCAACTTGGGATTGGCAGGGGGAGGCGAAGCATGGCGGGCGAGCGTGGCATTTCAGCCACTTCCGTGCCGGAAGGCGGCGAGACGGCCCGCGATGCGAAGGTGCCGCGCACAGAGCGCGGCCGCCGGACGCTGCGCGCGATCCTCGACGCGGCCGCGGCCGAATTTGGCGAGAAGGGCTTTCACGAAGGTTCGATCAGCGGGATCACCCGCCGCGCCGGCGTCGCGCTAGGCAGCTTCTACACCTATTTCGATTCGAAGGACGCGGTGTTCCGCGCGCTGGTCCGCGACATGAGCGACCAGGTGCGCGAGCATGTCGGCCCGGCGCTGCGCGGCGCGCGCGACCAGATCGACGCCGAGCGCGCGGCGCTGCTCGCCTTCATCCGCTTCGCGCGCACGCACAAGGAAATCTACCGGATCGTCGACGAGGCCGAGTTCGTCGACCCCGCCAGCTTCCGCCACCATTATGCCAGCACCGCCGATCGCATCGCCGCCCGCCTCCGCGCCGCTGCCGAGCGCGGCGAGGTGCGCGACGACGTGAGCGAGATCCACGCCTGGGCGATCATGGGGATGAACGTCTTTCTCGGCCTGCGCTACAGCGTGTGGGACGAAGGCACGCCGCCCGAAGCCATCGCCGACGCAGTGGCGCAGCTGCTGGCGCGGGGGATCGGCGCTGCTACTTCTTCGCGAGCAGATCCTTGAGGCCGGCCAGCGCCTTGGTCGGCCCGGCTTCCTCCTCGCTTTTCACGCCGGCTTCGCGCAGCACCTCGGCGGCGCGGGGGCTGCGCGGATAGGGATCGAGCTCGAGTGCCATCGTCTCGGCCGCGGCCTCGCCCAGGTCGATCGTGCCGCCGGCATAGAAGACGGTGTCGCACTCGTCCTCGGTCAGCTCCACCTCGTCCTCGCCGGTAGTGGTGGGTTCGGGGACGAAGCGGATCGCGAAATCCTGCTCGATCTTGGCGGGCAGCGGATCGCCGGTGACGACACAGGCCTGCGTCAGCCGGGCGGAGAGATGCCCGCGCGCGACCACCCCCTGCGCATCGCGGCGCAGATGGTAGACGGCCTCCAGCTTCTCGATCGCCTTCAGGCCGAAGCGGGTGCTGAGCGCCGCGCGCTCATCTTCGTCGGCGGTGATCCGGACGTCGCTTTCGCCGGCGCCGATCTGGTCGAGCCGGTGGGGGCGGGAAAATTCTACATCGGTCATTCGGGAAGCTCTCCTGCAATCACACGCGCGAGCGGCATCGCCGCCAGCGCATCGCGAAAGGCGCGCAGCCGCGCCTCGACATGGGTGAGTGCGGCGGCCGCAGGGGCCTCGCCGCGATACAGGTTGCGGATCAGCGCGGGCCCCAGCTCGCCTTCGGCCAGCCCGCTGCGATAGGCGCCGAGCCGGCCGCCGAGCATGCCCATCATCCGCCCGACATGCTTGCCGACGATGATGTCACCGATGCCGATCTCGCGCAGCTGGCCGTCCATGTCGTCGATGAAGCACTCCGCTACCGCGGTGCTGGTCGGGATCCCGGCAGGTTCCGCCTCCAGCCGGAGCAGTACCAGGCAGAGCACCGCCGCGATCATGTCGAACCGGCCGTCGACCGTGTCCGGCACCGCGCCCTCGGTGTACCAGTGGGGCGCGCGGCCGCGCGCGACGACGCCCGCATAGAGCTGCGGGGCGGTGCCGCGATCGGGCTTGCCGAAGAGCCGCTGGAGCATGCGCATCGCCGTTGTTCGTGCCTTCCTTGGGTGCGACCTTGTTTGGCCGCATTTTGCCGCATATTGAGGCCTTCGGCCCGCGATGCAATCCGGGGGTCGCTCGTGTTTGCCTGGAGATCCTGATGTCGCTTCCCGTTCGCACGCTCGGCACCGCCGCGTTGTTGGTCGTGCTCGGCACCACCGCCTGTACGCCGGTGCGGACGCATCAGGGCTATGTCGTCGATCACGACCTGGTCGCCTCGGTGCAGCCGGGCATCGATACGCGCGATTCGGTGATGCAGACGCTGGGCCATCCCAGCTTCACCAGCCAGTTCAACGAAGGCGAGTGGTTCTACGTCTCGCGCGACAGCAGCAACTTTGCCTTCCGCAACCCGAAGGTGAAGAGCCAGACGACGCTGCGCATCCGCTTCGACCAGGCCGGCAACGTCACCTCGATCGACCAGACCGGCGTCGACCTCGTCGCCTCGATCGACCCCTATGGCAAGACCACGCCGACGCTGGGCCGCCGCCGCAGCTTCTTCTCCGACCTGTTCGGCAATATCGGTACCGTCGGCGCGCCGGGTGCCGGCCCGGGCGGCGGCGGCAACACCGGCCCGTAAGTTTCTTTCCATCCGCTGACCGGATCGTTCGCGCAACGTTCAGCGAGGCTTGTTCATAGATGCTCCCAAGCCGGCCGTCGGACCGGCGGTTCGATCAGGATGGAGAAGCATATGAAGAAGCTCGTTCCCATCGCCCTGCTGATGGCGATCGCGGCCCCTGCGCTGCTGGTGCCGGCGAGCGCGATGGCGCAGTCGCGCGCCGAGCTGCGCGAAGATCGCCGCGACATTCGCGACGCCCAGCACGACCTGCGCCGGGCGCAATGGTCGGGCGATCCGCGCCGCATCCACGAGGAGCGCCGTGACCTGCGCGAGGCGCGCCGCGAATATCGCGAGGACCTGCGCGACCGCGACCGTCGCTGGGCCGAGAATGACTGGCGCAGCTGGCGCGACCGCAACCGCGGCCTCTATGCCCGCGGCGCGTGGCGGGCGCCGTTCCGCTATTATCGCTTCCAGCCGGGCGCGCGGATCGGCCCGGTCTATTATGGCCCGCGCTACGTGATCGGCGATCCGTGGCGCTATCATCTGCCCCGCCCGGTGTTCGGCCAGCAATGGGTGCGCCACTATAACGACGTGCTGCTCGTCGATACGCGGCGCGGCACCGTGATCCGGGTGGTGCCGGGCTTCTACTGGTAACAAAAAAACGGCCGCATCGATTCTGTCGATGCGGCCGTTTCAGGTTGCGGGTTATCCAAGGGATCTATTGCACCGGCAGAACGTCGCTCGCGCTGAACGGTTCCAGATAAATTGCCGCCGCAATGGTGCAATCCTTTGGGCAAAAGCGTCATCAGAATAGGCATTTACGGCTTTCTCTTCGCGGTTCCTGAAACGTTCACGTTGCCCTAGCTGCACTTCCTCGCAAATATGCCGATGTCCGATTCGGATGCATCGCCCGGGGGGAATGCTGATGGCGTTGAGTATTCTCGATGCGGTGACGCGCGAACTCACCTTATTCGCTGCCATATTTCTTGCCGTCGGCGGGTTGGACGACTTGATCGTCGACATGATTTTTCTTTTCTCTTGCCTGGGCGGGGGCAGGCGGAACCAGCGCATCATTGCTGGGGATCGGTCTGAGACGGCGGAATACCGGTTCGCCATTTTCGTGCCGGCCTGGGACGAATCGGCGGTGATCGCGCCGATGCTGCGGTCGATGCTCGCGCGCTGGGGAGACGGCCCATACCGCATCTATGTCGGTACCTATCCGAACGATCCGGCAACAATTGCCGCGGTGCTTTCGCTCGGGGCGGAGGATTGGCGGGTGCGCCTTGTGATTGGCGCCCGCCCCGGGCCCACAACCAAGGCAGATTGCCTGAATGTACTATGGGCGGCGCTGGAGCGAGACGAGGCCGCCGAAGGAGAAGCCTTCACGGCGGTGGTCCTGCATGATGCGGAAGACGTGGTGCACCCGCAGGAACTCGCCGTCTATGCCAGTTGGGTCGGCACCCATGGCGCCGTGCAGCTGCCGGTCGCGCCGCTCTGCCAGCCGGGGTCGCGACTGGTGTCGGGCCATTATCTCGACGAATTCGCCCAGTCGCACGGCGCGACGCTGCCGGTGCG
This sequence comes from Sphingomonas sp. ABOLE, assembly GCF_003950455.1. Taxonomy (NCBI): domain Bacteria; kingdom Pseudomonadati; phylum Pseudomonadota; class Alphaproteobacteria; order Sphingomonadales; family Sphingomonadaceae; genus Sphingomonas; species Sphingomonas sp. ABOLE. Next base: position 44,623 of record NZ_QQWY01000032.1, on the reverse strand, counting down.
GCAGATGCTGGGCGCCAGCCTGCCGCTCGCCGGCGTGGGGTGCGCGATCCGCTGCGACGTGTTGCGCCGGATCGCCGATGCGCGTGGCACGCCCTTCGACGCGACGAGCCTCACCGAGGATTACGAGCTCGGCCTCCGCCTCCGGGCGCTGGGCACGCGCTGCGCCTTCGTGCGGGTGCCCGAGCGCGCCAATGGTCCCCCGGTGGCGATTCGCGCCTATTTCCCGGCCACGGTGCCGGCTGCCGTGCGGCAAAAGGCGCGCTGGATGGCCGGCATCGCACTCGCCGGCTGGGATCGGACTGGCTGGGGGCAGCGCTGGGACCTGGGCGACCACTGGATGCGGATGCGCGATCGCCGGGTCACGCTGGCGATGCTCGTGCTCGCCATCGCCTATGCCGCGCTGGTCTGTTGGGGTCTTTCGGCGCTTTGTCATGCGCTGCTCGGCGGTCCCCCGCCTGCCTGGGACCCGCTGCTCGCGCAGCTCGTGGCGCTCAACCTCACGCTGCTCGGCTGGCGGGTGGCGATGCGCACCGCATTGGTGACGCGCCTCCATGGCTGGCGCGAGGGGGGCTGGGCGGTGCCGCGGATGGTGGTCGGCAACTATATCGGGCTGCTCGCCGCGCGTCGGGCGCTGTGGATCTATGTCCGCCTGCTCGCCGGCGGCCCGTTGCGTTGGGACAAGACGGCGCACCAGTTTCCCAGCACGCCGTTCGATCCCCAATCGGCCGTTGCATGAACCGCGCGGGCCGCGGCCGGCCGCTGCGGTTCGTCGGACTGATTGGACTCGGCTGGGTCGGGCTGCGGTGCGTGCTGCTGTGGCCGCCTCCGGTGAACACGGGCCCCATCGCTGCGTATCGGATGCCGGGTAGCGGCGCCCTGGTCGCCCGCCCCTTGGCCCCGCCGAGGGTTCGGCCACCCGCCCGTGCGGCGCTGGTTCGGCTGCCGACCCGGCGTGCGTCCCCGCATCCTGCCGCGGACGAACGTCGTCCGCGGCTGTCGATCCTCGCGCCCGATGCCGTGTTGCCGTCGCCGACCTCGGAAACCCAGGGTGCTGGTGCTGCGTCCGCGCCGGAGGCGGTACAGGCTTTTCCCGGGCAGCGGCTGGACCCACCGGCTGGCGCCGGTCCGCGGCGGTGGAGCGGCAGTGCCTGGTTCGCCCTGCGGCCCGGCCAGGGTATCGGCGCAGCGCCGGCGGCGGGGCAGCTCGGCGGCAGCCAGTATGGCGTGCGTGTGGTGCGCGCGCTGGACCGGCGCGGCAGGCTCGCGGCGGTCGGCCGAATCGCCGGGCCGCTGCGGGGGCAGGGGGCGGAAGTGGCGCTCGGGTTCGAGTGGCGGCCTGCCGGCATACCCGTACGGATCGCGGTCGAAGAGCGATTCGGCCTGGACGGCATCCAGGGCGGGCCGGGGCTCGGGGCGGTGGCCGGCCTCTATCGCGAGCGCGCGGCTTTTCGCCTCGAGGCCTATGGCCAGGCCGGCGCGATCCTCCGCGTCCGACTGGAGCCCTATGCCGATGGCGCGCTGCGCCTGACCCGCACCATCGCCGCCGGCCGCGCGACCGCGCTTGCCGTGGGTATCGGCAGCTGGGGCGCCGCGCAGCGCGGTGTGCAGCGGCTCGATATCGGCCCGACATTGGTCACCAGCGTGCCGATCGGCGCGCTGCAGACGCGCATCGCGCTGGACTGGCGGCAGCGGATCGCCGGCAATGCGCGGCCGGGCTCGGGCGTCGCGCTCACGCTGGGCAGCGATTTCTGAGAGCCTGTTTGGAGACGCGCCGGTCCCGACTCGAAATTCGCTCTTTCGCGGATTTCCAAACGGTCTCTGAGGCTAGCGCCGACCCAACCCCCACCTTCTCCCTTTCGCAAGGCCGCACAAACCGGCTAGGCCTAGGGCCGCATGGATCTCTATCTTCCCATCGCCAACCTGTCGGTCAACGCGCTCGTGATCGTGGCGCTGGGGCTGGGCGTGGGGCTGCTCTCGGGCATGTTCGGCGTGGGCGGCGGATTCCTCACCACGCCGCTGCTGATCTTCTACGGCATCCCGCCCACCGTCGCGGCTGCCTCGGCGGCGAGCCAGGTGACCGGCGCCAGCGTCTCCGGCGTGTTCGCCCACTTCCGCCGCAAGGGCGTCGACGTGCAGATGGGGGCGGTGCTCGTCGCCGGCGGGATTCTCGGCAGCCTGCTCGGCGGCTGGCTGTTCAAATTGCTCCAAGCGAGCGGCCAGATCGACGTGGTGATCGGCGTGCTCTACGTCGTGCTGCTCGGATCGATCGGCGGGCTGATGGCGAAGGAATCGGTCGGCGCGATCCGGGTGTCGCGCGGCGCGCGACCGCCCAGGGCCCGCAAGCGGCGGCACCATCCGCTGGTTGCCTCGCTGCCGTTCCGCTGGCGCTTCTACGCCTCGGGCCTCTACATCTCGCCCCTGGCGCCGCTGCTGCTCGGCGTGTTCACCGGCGTGCTGACGATGCTGCTCGGCGTGGGTGGCGGATTCATCCTGGTGCCGGCGATGCTCTATATCCTCGGCATGGGGACGCAGACGGTGGTCGGCACCTCGCTGTTCCAGACGCTGTTCACCACGGCGGTGGCGACGATGGTGCACGCGACGACGACCAAGGCGGTCGACATCGTGCTGGCGATCCTGCTGCTGCTCGGCTCGGTGGTCGGCGCGCAGCTCGGCGCGCGCTTCGCCGCCAAGGCCAAGCCCGAATATTTGCGGCTGCTGCTCGCCGTGATCGTGCTGCTGGTCGCGGCGCGGATGCTCGCGGGCCTCGCCTGGCGCCCGGACGAGATCTATTCGGTGACCGCGGCGTGAGACGGGCGGGCGCGCTGGCGCTGCTTGCCCCCCTGTTGATGGGGCAGGCCAAGCCCGAGCTGGTGCCCGACGTCTCGCAGCGCGACATCGAGATCGCCTACAGCTTTACCGGCGCCGAGCTGCTGCTGTTCGGCGCGATCCTCTATCCCGGCGGCCGCGCGCCAGGCGAGGGCGAGCGGCCGGCGGATATCGTCGTTGTGATCAAGGGACCGACCGAATCGGTGGTGGTCCGCGAAAAGTCGAAGGTCGCCGGCATCTGGGTCAACGCCGCGCAGATGCACTACCGCTCGGCGCCGAGCTTTTACGCCATGGCGTCGTCGCGGCCGATCCGCCAGCTCGTCGACGAGCGGACGCGGGCGATCTACGAGCTGGGGCTGGACAGCCTGCAGCTTTCTCCCGCCTCGGGCGCCACGCCGCAGATCCAGCAGCGCTTCGACAGCGGCTTGGTCGACCTCAAGCGGCGCAACGGGCTGTTCTACGAGGCACCCGGCGCGGTGGAGATCACCGGTGGCGTGCTGTACCGCGCGCGGCTCACCATCCCGGCGCGCGTGCCGGTGGGGCGCTTCACTGCCGAAACCTTCCTGATCCGCGACGGCCGCGTGCTGGCGGCGGCGGTGCGGCCGATCGAGATCCGCAAATCGGGGTTCGAGCGCTTCGTCGCGACCAGCGCCGATCGCAACGCCGTCGCCTATGGCCTGGTTGCGGTGGGCGTCTCGTTCCTGTTCGGCTGGGGGGCGGGGGCGCTCTGGCGCCGCTTCTGACGCCGCACACCCAAAATTTACCCGGACCTGCGCATGCTACTTCCGCCTTTTTGGGGGATGCACGATGGAAGGCCAGTTTCGCGTTGGCGGGTTCGAGGGAGAAGCGACGGGCGGCGGCGGCTTTTCCGCCGGGCGCGTGCCCGGTGCCGTGCGCGCGATCGGCGCGGTGTTCGAGATCGCCGGCGCGTCGAGCCAGGTGCTGCTCGACCTCGCCGAACTGGATGCGCTCGCCCGCAGTGAGGATGCCGCGCTTGCCAATGCCGGCCAGGTCGGCGCGCAGGTCAAGATCCGTGTCGGCAACGCCTGGCTGATCGCCAGCATTCGCACCGCGCTGCTCGATGCGTCGGGCACGCGCGTCGCTGCCGCGATCGATTTTCTCGGCGAGGGCGACGAGGAGAAGCTGACGGGCAAGCTCTACCGCTTCCGCCGCGGCGTCACCCGTTATCCCACGCCTGGTGCCGAGGTGTTCCCGGTCACCACCGCCGATCTCTGCCAGATCTATGCCGCCGACGAGCGCCCCCATATCGAGGTCGGGACCGTCTACCCGACCAAGGACATCCGCGCCGCGCTCTATGTCGACGCGATGCTCGGCAAGCATTTCGCGCTGCTCGGCTCGACCGGTACCGGCAAGTCGACGTCCGCGGCGCTGATTTTGCACCGGATCTGCGCGCTGGCGCCGCAGGGCCATGTCGTGATGATCGATCCGCACGGCGAATATGGCAGCGCCTTCCAGCACAACGGCGCGCTGTTCGACGTTTCGAACCTGCAGCTCCCCTATTGGCTGATGAACTTCGAGGAACATTGCGAGGTGTTCCTGACCAGCGAGGGCAGCGATCGCCAGGTGGATGCCGACATCCTCGCCAAGTGCCTGCTCGCCGCGCGCTCGAAGAACCGGATCGGGCAGGAGATCGGCAAGCTCACGGTCGACGCGCCGGTGCCCTATCTGCTTTCCGACCTGACCAACGCGCTCACGCTCGAAATGGGCAAGATGGACAAGGCGACCGATACGGCGCCCTATCTCCGCCTGAAGAGCAAGATCGACGAGGTGAAGGGCGATCCGCGCTACGCCTTCATGTTCTCGGGCATGCTGGTGGCGGACACGATGGCGGCGTTTCTGTCGCGGATCTTCCGACTGCCGGGCGACGGCAAGCCGATCTCGATCATCGACGTGTCGGGGGTGCCCAACGAGATCACGAGCGTGGTCGTCGCGGTGCTCAGCCGGATGGTGTTCGACTACGCGATCTGGTCGCGCGGCGAGGCCAAGCGGCCGGTGCTGCTCGTCTGCGAGGAGGCGCACCGCTATGTGCCCAACGAGCGCAACGCCGATGGTTCGTCGGTGGGGCGGATCCTCAGCCGCATCGCCAAGGAAGGGCGCAAATATGGCGTGTCGCTGGGGCTGATCACGCAGCGGCCATCGGACCTTGCCGAGGGCGTGCTCTCCCAGTGCGGCACGATCCTGTCGATGCGGCTCAACAACGAGCGCGACCAGGCCTTTGTCCGCGCGGCGATGCCGGAGGGGGCCCGCGGCTTCCTCGATGCGATTCCGGCGCTGCGCAACCGCGAGTGCATCGCGGTGGGCGAGGGCGTGGCGACGCCGGTGCGGCTGCTGTTCGACGACCTCGATCCCGCCCAGCGCCCGGCCTCGGACGATCCGCTCTTCTCGGAGCTGTGGCGCGAAGTCGGCGGCGAGGAGGCGATGCTCGAGCGGACGATCCGCCGCTGGCGTTCGCAGGGGCGGTAAGGCACTCGTTCCGCCCCAACCATCGTCATTCCCGCGCAGGCGGGAATCCATTGGCCGAGTCCGTGTGGTTCTTGCTGCGGCGAAACGGCGAATGGATCCCCGCCTCCGCGGGGATGACGAGGGGTTCATGGTCCTCGGAGTAGCTTACTCCGCCGCGTCCTTCTGGACGCCGTGGCCGACGGGCACCGCCATCAGGCCGTGCAGCCTGGCCTTGAAGGCACCCAGCGCACCGCCCGCGAGGCGCCGTACAGAAGTGAACGACACCGCGCGCGGATTGACCGCCTGCCCGTTGCGGGTGGTCTCGAAGTGCAGGTGCGGCCCGGTCGACAGGCCGGAATTGCCGCTGCGGCCGATCTGCTGGCCCTTGCGCACCGACTGGCCGCGGCGGACCATCACCTTGCTCAGATGCGCATAGCCGGTGGCGAAGCCGCCGCCATGGTCGATTCGCACGAGGTTGCCATAGCCCGACGCGCCCCCCGCCACGCGCACCACCCCGTCGACCGCGGCGAAGACCGGCGAGCCATAGGGCGCGGCGATGTCGATGCCCTTGTGCATTCGGGTGAAGCCGAGGATCGGGTGCATCCGCATGCCGAAGGCGGAGGAGAAGCGGCCGTTGACCGGCATGGTCATCATGCCCGTCTTGCTGCCGGTGCCGTTGGCGTCGAACCATTCGGTCTTGCCGTCGCTCTCCCAAGGAGCGAGTTGGATACCGTTGGCGCAGCCGGTGACGCCGGCATACATCAGCTGGCCATATTGGACTTCCCCGGTCGCCGCGCGCGCCTGGCCGAGGATCAGGTCGAACTTGCACGACGATCCCAGCTTCGACACCGACACCCGGCTCGCCAGCGTGCGCAGGAAGGTCTCCACCGCCTTCGCCGGCGCGCCAGCGGCACGCGCCGAGCGATAGAGGCTGGATCCGATCAGCCCCTGCACGCGCAGCGGCGTGTGGTCGATCGCGATCGGGATGGACTTGATGGCGAGCGCGGCGCCGGTGCGGACCACCTCGATGCGGCGATCGAAGGCGGCGCGGAAGGCGAGCTTTTCGAGCGGGCGCGGCTGCGACGTGTCCACGCGGCGGCCCAGCGTCATCTCCAGCACGGTGTTGCGCTGGATCTGGCCGAGCGGCATCGCGCCCGAGACGAGGCTGGCGACGATCCCGGCATCCGCCTCGCCCACGCCCGAGCGCTGCAGCACGCTGCGCAGCATCGTGCCGCTGGCGAGTCGCGCCTCGTGTTCGATGATCGGGCGTTCGGGGGTGTCGGTGAGCGGCTTCACCAGGCTGGTGGCGGCGACGTGGCCCCCGGTGCGCGATCCCTTGGCCAGCGGCGCGATCGCCTGCGCCTGCTGCGCCTGCTCGGCTTCGCCGGTCAGCGGCGCGGGGACGATGCCCGTGATCGGCCGGTCGAAGCCGGGCGACAGCATCCAGGTAGTGGCACAGAGCGCTGCGCAGGTGGCAGCGCCTCGGAACCAGGTTCGCGAGCCGATGTCGGCGCCGAGATCGGGTACCAGGTCGAGCGTCGCCAGCCGCTGGCCGATCCGGGTAGGGACGACGGCCGGAATCGCGCGCGCCAGGCCACCGCCGCCACCGGCCAGGCCCGAGCCATGATCGTCGCGAAAGAACAAGCCGTGCTGCCCCTAAGACCCGATTGCGCGCGGCAAGAAGCGGCGCGTCCATCGATTCACTCTGGAATCATGGTCTTAAAGTCAAATTAAGTTTGCCACCCGGTGACACCGTACGCGCCGACCCGTGCAGCGCGCGCGGCGAAATGGCCGAGTCGGGCGCAACCGTCACGAAGTCGTGGAAAAGCGGCGGCAAGGCGTTGCCTAATGCCGCGCGGGCGCCGATCTTGGATGTCGACATGAGCCAGTTCTCCCGTTCGCCCGTCACGGCAGTGCTGGGGCCCACCAACACCGGCAAGACCCACCTCGCCGTCGAGCGGATGTGCGGTCATGCCAGCGGCATGATCGGCTTCCCGCTGCGGCTGCTGGCGCGCGAGGTGTACGACCGGGTCGTCCGGATGAAGGGGCCGACCGAGGTCGCGCTGATCACCGGCGAGGAGAAGATCCTGCCGCCCAAGGCGCGCTGGTTCTGCTGCACGGCCGAGAGCATGCCGCTGGAGCGGGAGACCGCGTTCGTCGCGCTCGACGAGGCGCAGCTCGGCGCCGATCCGGAGCGCGGGCATGTCTTCACCGACCGGTTGCTGCGCGCCCGCGGCCGCGAGGAGACCATGATTCTCGGCTCGGACAGCCTGCGGCCGATGCTCAAGGCGCTGGTGCCCGAGGCGGAGATCGTCGGCCGGCCGCGCTTCTCGACGCTCAGCTATGCCGGGGCGAAGAAGCTCTCGCGCCTGCCGCGCCGCTCGGCGATCGTCGCCTTCTCGGCCGAGGAGGTCTATGCCGTGGCCGAGGCGCTTCGGCGGCTGCGCGGCGGCGCGGCGGTGGTGATGGGCGCGCTCAGCCCCCGCACCCGCAACGCGCAGGTAGCGATGTTCCAGGCGGGCGAGGTCGATTATCTCGTCGCCACCGACGCGATCGGCATGGGGCTCAACATGGACGTGCACCATGTCGCCTTCGCCTCGCTCCACAAGTTCGACGGGCGGCGCCAGCGCCGGCTGACCATCGCCGAGATGGCGCAGATCGCCGGCCGCGCCGGCCGCCACCAGAAGGACGGCACCTTCGGCGCGCTGCACGCGGAGGGGCCGAGCGCCTTCACCCCCGAGGAAGTGCTGGCGATCGAAGGGCACCAGGTACCCAGGCTCGAACATCTCTACTGGCGCGAGGGCGAGCCAGATTTCGACAGCATCGACGCGCTCATCGGCAGCCTCGAGCGCAAGCCCGAGGCCGAGGTGCTGCGCGCCGCGCCCCAGGCGACCGACCTCGCCGTGCTCAAGCGGCTGGCCGAGGAAAGCTGGGTCCGCGATCGGGTGCGCCATCCGCGGATGGTCGCGCGGCTCTGGGCGGCCTGCGGGCTGCCCGATTTCCGCAAGCTCGGCGTCGATCCGCATGCACGCTTCGTAGGAAGGCTGTTCGGGCATCTGTCCGAGGGGCGCGGGCATGTGCCGCACCAATGGTTCGCCGACGAGATCCAGCGGCTCGACAATATGGGCGGCGATGTCGAGACGCTGGCCGGGCGCATCGCCGCGGCGCGCAGCTGGGCCTATATCGCCCACCGCGCCGACTGGCTGGAGCAGCCCGCGCATTGGGCCGAGCGCACGCGTGCGATCGAGGAAAAGCTCTCCGACGCGCTCCACGCCAGCCTCACCCAGCGTTTCGTCGACAAGCGCACCACGGTGCTGCTGCGGCAGATTGGTGCCGATGCCTCGAACCTGCCGGTGACGATCGGGCCCGAGGGCGAGGTGAGCGTCGAGGACCATCCGCTCGGCACGCTGCAGGGCTTCCGCTTCACCGTCGCCGCCGAGGCACGCGCCGGGGACAAGCGGATGCTGCTCGCCGCCGCCGAGAAAAGGCTGGCGGGCGAATATCGCCGGCGCGGTGCGTCGCTCGCCGAGGCGCCCGATGCGGAGCTGGCGCAGGTCGGCACCGCGATCCACTGGCGCGGGCATGACGTCGCGCTGCTCAAGCCCGGCGCAAACCTGGTGCGCCCGCGCGTGCAGCTCGATCGCGCGCTCGACATACTCGATCCGCAGACGAAGGTTGCCGTGCAGGCGCGGCTGGAGCGCTGGTTCGCCGAGCGGATCGCCGCCGATCTGCCGGTGCTCGCCAAGCTCGACGCGATCACCCGCGAGGAAGCGGCGGGGGCACCCCTGCGCGCGCTGGCCAATGCACTGCTCGAGCAAGGCGGGCTGCTGCCGCGGCGTGCAGCCGGGTCAATGCTCGAAGCGCTCGACGGGCCCGCGCGCCATCGCCTCCGCAAGATCGGCATGACGATCGGCACGCTGGACGTGTTCGCGCCGTCGCTGCTCAAGCCCCGCGCCGCCGCCCGGCGCCGCGCGCTGATGGGGTTGGCTGAGGGCCCGCCCGATGCCGCCGTGGTGTTGCCGCGCGATGCGCAGGGTGCGGAGCTCATCCATGGCTTCCGCCCCTTCGGCGCGCAGGCGGTTCGGGTTGACCTGGTCGAGCGCATCGCGCGTGCGGCGCACGAGGCGCGGCAGGGCCGCAAGCCCTTCGCGCCCGATCCGGCGCTCGCCACCTCGATCGGCCTCAAGCCTGAGACGATCGCACGGCTGATGGCGCAGCTCGGCTTTCGCACCGCGCGCGGCGATGCCGATGCGCCGCAGCGCTGGATCTGGCAGGGCCTCACCCCGCTCGCCAAGCCCAAGCCGGTGGTGGTGCCCGGCAATGCCTTCGCGGCGCTGGTGGCGCTCCGCAATGGCTGAGCCTTCGGGGCATGGGCCGGCGATGCGGCTCGATCGCTTCCTCTGGTATGCGCGGATCGTGAAGACGCGCAGTGCCGCGCAGGCCTTGTGCGAGAAAGGCCTGCTGCGGATCGACGGCCGCCGGATCGAGCGTTCGGCGGTTTCGGTGCGGGTGGGCTCGATTCTCGCCTTCCCGATCCAGGGCAAGGTGCGCGTGCTCCGCATCGAGGCGCTGCCGATCCGGCGTGGGCCGCCGGGCGAGGCGCGGCTGTGCTACGAGGATCTCGTCACCGATCGGGGCGTTCAGCCTCTGTCCGATGATTGACGTGCGCGCCCGGCGCGCATAGCAGGGCCCCCGCATTGATCGTTCGCAACCAAGGACCGTTTCCCCAATGACCTATGTCGTCACCGACGCATGCATCCGGTGCAAGTACATGGACTGTGTCGAGGTCTGTCCGGTGGACTGTTTCTACGAGGGCGAGAACATGCTCGTCATCAACCCCAGCGAATGCATCGATTGCGGCGTGTGCGAGCCGGAATGCCCGGCCGAGGCGATCCTGCCCGATACCGAGAACGGCCTGGAAAAGTGGCTGGAGCTCAACCGCACCTATTCGGAGCAGTGGCCGAACATCACCACCAAGGGGGAGGCCCCGGCCGATGCCGATGCGATGAAGGCCGAGACCGACAAGTTCGACAAATATTTCTCGCCGAATCCCGGCTCGGGCGACTGATCCCCGGGCGGCGCCTGCCGCCCTCCCGCGATGGGCCCGAAATGGTGCAGCGCGCATGGAATTATGCGCCTTTTGCATGACCTTTCACTGGTAATTTTATTACGAGCGTGTTAAATAGCGCCCGACGAAGGCAAGGACTCGCCTTCGCCCGGAGACGCTAGCGTATGCCCCGTGTTCCCTCGTCCGCCGCGCCTTGCGCGCTTGGGCGGGATCCACACTCCAACCGGGGCCGGTAATTCACGAAAGGTTCCTCGCACATGGCTGCCAAGGCGCTGTCCTTCGATGTCGGCGATTATGTCGTTTACCCCAAGCACGGCGTGGGCCGTGTGATCGAGCTGCAGAAGCAGGAAATTGCAGGCATGCAGCTCGAGCTTTACGTCCTGCGTTTCGAAAAAGAGAAGATGACGCTCCGCGTGCCGACCAACAAGGCCGAGAGCGTGGGCATGCGCAAGCTTTCCAGCGACAAGACGCTTCGCGAAGCGCTCGACACGCTGAAGGGCAAGCCCAAGGTCAAGCGCACCATGTGGTCGCGTCGCGCCCAGGAATATGAAGCCAAGATCAACTCGGGCGACCTCGTGTCGATCGCCGAAGTGGTCCGCGACCTGTTCCGTGCCGACGACCAGCCCGAGCAGAGCTATTCCGAGCGCCAGATCTTCGAGGGCGCGGCCAGCCGCCTCGCCCGCGAACTGGCGGCGATGGAAGAGATCGACGAGCCGGCGGCGCTGGAAAAGATCCTGGACATCCTGCGCAAGGCCGCGGCGATCCACAACAAGGACAAGGTTCCCGCCTGACGGCGCGGAAGCCGAAAGGTCGGATCAAAAGGGGGCGGAGCCACGGGCTCGCGCCCCCTTTTCGTTACGCCCGGATCGTGTATTGTGTGGGCAATACACGATCCGGGAGGTTCCACATGCGTCCGTTGCTCGCCCTAGCGCTGCTGCCCTTTGCCACTGCCTGCCATTCCAGCTGGGGCGACAACAAGGGCACCAAGATCGAGGCCAGTGGCACGGGCACAAGCCGCAGCTTCGCCGCGACGGGGTTTACCGGTGTGGCGCTCAAGAGCTCGGACGATGTCGACGTCCGTACCGGCGCCGCCTTTTCGGTTACGGCGGAGGGCGATCCGGCCGTGCTCGACCAGCTCGACATCCGGCTCGACGACAAGACGCTGAACGTCGGGCGCAAGACCAAGGCCGGCATGTTCTGGGACAAGAGCGGCGGGGCCAAGATCCATGTCGTACTGCCACGACTGACCGACGCCACGGTGGCGGGGTCCGGCACGATGCTGGTCGATCGCGCCGAGGGTGCGTTTGACGGCGTGGTGGCCGGCTCGGGCGACCTGCGCCTCGTCTCGGTAGCGGCGCAATCGGCGTCGCTGTCGATCGCCGGTTCGGGCAACATCACGCTCGCGGGGCGTGCGGACAAGATGGATGTGTCGGTCGCGGGCTCCGGCGACCTCCAGGGGCAGCAGTTCACCGCGGGCAGCGCCGACATCTCGATCGCCGGCTCCGGCAGCGTGCGCGCGAACGTGCCCGGCCACGCGTCGGTCTCTATCCTCGGCTCGGGTGATGTCGAGCTGCGCGGCGGCGCCAAGTGCGAGGTGAGCAAGATGGGTTCGGGAGACGTGAAGTGCTCGTAAGGACGCGCGTTCCCGCCTAGGCGTGCTCGGCGCGGCCTTCCAAATGGCCGCGCAGGCGCCGATCGAAGTCGGCGGCAATATCGCCAAGCGTAATCGTCGAGAGCTGCTCCACCAACAGCCGTTCCGCGCGGTGCAGCGCCTCCGACATCGAGGCGTTGACCGCCTGCTCGACCAGGCACTGGGGGGCAGGGTCCGCAAGCCCGATCGCGAAGATGCGGGGCTCGCCCAACGCCTTATAGACATCGAGCATGCGAAGATCGTCGAGCGGTCTGGAAAGCGTCCAGCCGCCAGCATGCCCCTTGGTCGAGCGCACGATGCCGGCCTCGCGGAGCCCCGCGAGCGTCCGGCGGACCACCACCGCATTGGTGCCGAGCATGGCTGCTGCGGCTTCCGACGTCATCGGTCCTTCCGCCCGATCCAGGTGGATCAGGAGGTGGAGCATGCGCGACAATCTTCCGTCCAGTTGCAAGCGGCGACCTCCTCGTCCGGAAGTATCACGACACTTTTCGAGTTGCAAACCTGCCATCGCCCAGTAACGTAACTCTCGATGTTTCATGATTCGAGGTTTAGAGAATGTACGACGTCATCGTCATCGGGGGCAGCTTTGCAGGCCATGCGGCCGCGTTGCAGTTGGCACGGGCGCGGCAAGACGTGCTGCTGATCGACGCAGGCACGCCTCGCAATCGCTTTGCCGACGCCTCGCACGGATTTCTGTGCCAGGATGGCAGGGCTCCCCACGCGATTCTGCAGGAAGCGGCGCGCCAGCTGCTCGCCTATCCCACCGCCGAGATCGTGCAGGCCGAGGCGCTGCGTGCCGAGAAGCTTGCCGGCGGCTTCGTGGTGCCTCTGGCGAACGGCAGCGATCGCCGCGCGAAGCGTCTCGTTCTGGCCACCGGGGTGACGGATACGTTGCCGGAGCTTCCCGGCATGGCCGAGCGGTGGGGCGCTACCGTTCTCCATTGCCCCTATTGCCACGGCTATGAGGTGCGCGATCGCCCCCTGGGCATCATCGCCAACCACCCCATGTCCGCGCATCAGGCGGCGCTGATTCCGGACTGGGGGCCGGCGACCTTCTTCACCCAGGGCATGTACGAACCGGATGCGGAGCAGGCGGCGCTGCTCGCCCGGCGCGGGGTTTCGATCGAGCGCAGCCCCGTCGTCGCGCTGCTGGGCGACGCGCCCGCGCTCGCCGGCGTGCAGCTCGAGGACGGGCGGGTCTTACCGATGGAGGCGGTCTTCACGGCGCCTCGAACGCACCCGACCAGTGCGATCGCTTCGGAGCTCGGCTGCGCGATGGAAGAAGGGCCAAGCGGTCCGTTCCTGACGGTGGATGCCTGGGGTGCCACCAGCGTGGAGGGAGTTTATGCCGCGGGCGATGCGACCAGCCCGATGCACAATGCCACCCTCGCCGCTGCCTCGGGGGTGCTTGCCGGGGTGGGCGCGCATCAATCGCTGATGCGCTCCTGAGGGCGCTGCGGCTGGGATACTCCTGCCATGCCCTTCCAGGAGGAGGGCAGGGACCGAGTCATGCCGCCAGCGGGAAGCGCAGCAGCTTGCGCTCGGTCGCGATCAGCGCCTCGGCGCCCGGACCCACGGCGCGCACGATTTCCGGATGGCCCGCGTCCAGCCCGCCGGTGAGCGCGCCGAAGGCCGGCAGGATCAGCTTGGTCCCGGTCGCCACGAAGCAGCGGCGCGCGACATGGCGCCCGCGCACGGTCAGGCGGAGCTTGGGGTGGAAGTGGCCCGACAGCTCCGGCCGCGGCTCGCCCACTTCGGCTTCGTGGCGCAGCACCAGGCCGTCCACCTCGGCTTCCTCGTGCACCACGCCGCCGCAATGATCGACCAGCACCGAATCATGGTTGCCGGTGATCCAGTGCCAGGCGAGGCTGCCGGTCAACGCGGTCAGCATCGCGCGGGCCTGTGCGGGCAGCCGCTCGCAGCCTTCGACGTCATGGAAGCTGTCGCCCAGGCACCAGAGCTCGATCGGGGCCACCCGCTCGACCAGCGCGGTCAGTGCAGATAGTGTCGCCAGCGTGTCATAGGGCGGCAGCATCTGGCCGCCGAGGGCGAACCAGCTCGCCTTTTCGAAATGCAGGTCGGCGACGAGCAGCGCCCGCCGCGCCGGCCAGTAGAGCGCGCCCTCGGGCAGCGCGCGAAAGTCATGGCCGGCGAACGAAAGGGGAACCATGGTGCTGCTATCCCGCGTCCGTTCGCCGGCGTCAATGCTTGTCAGGCGGCTACCGTCGCGCGCTCGGCTGCGGCAGTCTCGCCCAGCGCTCCCAGGATGCGCACCCAGGAGCGGATGCCCTTGTGGAAGCTCTTCAGTTCGTACTTCTCGTTGGGCGAGTGGATATTGTCATCGGGCAGCGCGAAGCCGACCATCACGCTGTCCATCCCCAGGATCGAGCGGATCGAGTTGACCACCGGGATCGAGCCGCCGCAGCCGAGCAGCGCGGATTTGCCCCATTCGGCATCGAGCGCACCCTGCGTGGCCGCCAGCGGGCCGCTGTCGCTCGCCAGGCTGATCGCGAAGCTGCCGGGGCCGCGCGTTACGAACTCGGCCGAGCAATCCTCGGGCAGGCGGGCGCGGACATGGGCCTGGAACGCCTCCCACACCTGGTCCGGATCCTGGGTGCCGACCAGGCGGAAGCTCACCTTGGCATGCGCTTCGGCCGGGATCACCGTCTTGAAGCCCTCGCCGGTATAGCCGCCCCACATGCCGTTGATCTCGGCAGTCGGGCGCGACCAGACCTGTTCGAGCACGGTCTTGCCGGACTCGCCGGCGGGCACGCGCAGGCCGATCTCGCCGAGGAATTCGCCCGCGTCGAAGCCGAGCTTGTTCCAGCTCTCCAGCACGGTCGGGTCGGTATCGGGCACGCCGTCATAGAAGCCGTCGAGCGTCACCCGGCCGTCGGCGTCCTTCATCTCGCCGAGGATGCCGGCGAGCAGCTGGAGCGGGTTGCGCGCCGCGCCGCCATAGAGGCCCGAATGCAGGTCGCGCGAGGGCCCGCGCACCGTCACCTGGCCGGCGGCCATGCCGCGCAGGCCGATGGTGATGCCGGGGGTGTCGCGGTCCCACATCAGCGTGTCGCAAATCAGCGCGAAATCGGCCTTCAGCTCCTCGGCATGGGCGTGGAGGAAGGGCTCCAGGCTGGTCGAGCCCGATTCTTCCTCGCCCTCGAACAGGATGGTGACGCGGCAGGGCAGGCGGCCCTCGGCCTCCTTCCAGGCACGGCACGCCTCGACGAAGGTGCGCAGCTGGCCCTTGTCGTCCGAGGCGCCGCGGCCGACGATCGTCTTCGATCCGTCCGCGCGGGTGTCGATCCACGGATCGAACGGGTCGCGCGTCCACAGCTCGATCGGGTCGACCGGCTGGACGTCGTAATGGCCGTAGAACAGCACATGCGGCCCGTCGCCGTCATGGTGCGCGACCACCATCGGGTGCCCCGGCGTCTCCGCGACGCGCGCCTGGAAGCCGAGCTCCGCCAGTTCGGCGGCGAGCTGCTCGGCGGCGCGGCGGCAGTCGGCGGCATAGGCCGGATCGGTGGAGATGGAGCGCACGCGCATCAGCGCGGCGAGGCGCTCGACGCTGGAATCGAGCTGCGCATCGGCGATCGCAAGAACGGAGTCGGTCATGGGCCTCCAGCTATGCCGCGCCGTGCCCGCCCGCAACCCCGCCGGAGGGGCGGGGGTGTCTCGAAAGGGTTGCCGCTCCCCTGGCGCTCTGAGATAGTCGCGGGACGGGGAAGGGACCGCGTGACAACGATAAGCGAACCGGGGACGAGCGCGGGGTACGGCGCGTTCATCAGCTACAACCATGCCGATCGCGCCCGCGCGCGCTGGCTGCACCGCGCGCTGGAGCGCTATCGCATCCCCGCCAAGCTGGTCGGGCGCGCGGCGGCGTTCGGCCCGGTGCCGCGCCGGCTCGGGCGGATCTTCCGCGACCTCGACGAACTCTCCGCCGCCAGCGACCTCAGCGCCGAGGTGCGCGCGGCGCTGGCCGACTCCGCCTGCCTGATCGTCGTCTGCACGCCTGCGGGCGCCGCCTCGCAATGGGTGGCGCGCGAGATCGCGCTGTTCCGCGAACTCCATCCCGATCGCCCGGTGCTCGCCGCACTGTTCCATGGCGAGCCGGCCGAGGCGCTGCCGCTGCCGCTGCGGCGCACCGCCGACGGCTCCGAGACCGAGCCGCTCGCCGCCGATTTCCGCGAGGGCAAGGACGGCAGGCGGCTGGCATTGCTCAAGCTGGTCGCCGGCGCGGTGGGGGTGCCGCTCGACGCGCTGGTGCAGCGCGACGCGCAGGCACGCGTGCGGCGCGTGACGGCCGTCACGGCGCTCGCGATTCTTTTGCTGCTAGCCATGGCCGGATTGACGGTCCTGGCCGTGCGGGCCCGCGGGGAGGCGGAGGCTCGGCGTGCCCAGGCGGAGGGGCTGGTGGAATTCATGCTGACCGATCTGCGGGGCCGGCTGAAAGAGGTCGGCCGGCTCGACGTGCTTCGGGAAGCCAATGCGCGCGCGCTGCGCTATTATGGCGAGCAGGATCTGGCGACGCTGCCCCCCGACGTCCTCGCCCGCCGCGCCCGTGCGATCATGACGATGGGCGAGGATGCGATGGAGGCCAAGGAAACCGCCCGCGCTCGCACCGCCTTCCTCCAGGCCAACCGCATCACCCACGCGCTGATCGAGCGCGAGCCGAACCAGTACGACATCGTGTTCGCGCATGCGCAGAGCGAGTTCTATCTCGGCCTGCAGCATTTCAAGGCAGGCGAACTGGCGGCGACCGAGCCGCATTTCGAGGCCTATGCCGCGCTGGCGCATCGGCTGATGGCGCTCAATCCGGCTGATCCGCGCAGCGCGGAAGAGGTCTCATACGCTACAGGTAATCTATGCTCGCTGAGGCTAAAGCAGCATATGGTGGATCGCGCAGTGGCGCTTTGCGGAGATGCGCTTCGCGCCGCCGAGGCGCTGGCACGGCGCGAACCCAATTCAGAGCAGCGGTGGCGAGACGTTGCCAACCGACAAGGGTGGCTTGCAGACGCGCAAGTTGACGCGCG
This sequence comes from Sphingomonas sp. ABOLE, assembly GCF_003950455.1. Classification (NCBI taxonomy): domain Bacteria; kingdom Pseudomonadati; phylum Pseudomonadota; class Alphaproteobacteria; order Sphingomonadales; family Sphingomonadaceae; genus Sphingomonas; species Sphingomonas sp. ABOLE. Next base: position 27,579 of record NZ_QQWY01000032.1, on the reverse strand, counting down.
CAATTTTGATGCGGTTTTAGATTTAAGGCGCCAACAGGTCGCATTGCTTGACCGACTATTGATGCGGGACCAGCGGAATGCGCGCAACCGACGTCTGTTGATCTGGGCGGAACGCGCCCTCGCTGAGCGGGAGCACCACCGCGGCAACTCTGAAACTGCGGTAAGGGTAATGCATAAGGCTGTTGTCGATCTCCGTAGAATGACGGAGTTGGATACCAAAAATCAAGAACTCGCAGCTAGGTTGAAGGAGATGCAGAACGAACTTCGCAAAATGGAAAGGAATAATAAATGAACGGTCAATTTCCGCTGTCGATACTGCCGCCATCGTACATAAAGTTGGTTAAGCGATACCAGATATTTGCTAGCAGCAAGGGTGGTTATCCGCTGAGTGATTTGAAGTTTCATATCGAAGGGTATGAGGACGTCGATCGGTTTGGCAACGGAAAGCAAGTGACCGCGGCGGACGATTTTACCAAGATTGTCCGCGACTTCGTCGCTGCATCGCCGAACATCACGCCTGTCCTCGTCGGCCCGACGACTCCTCCGCCAACGCCGCTCGATATCATCGTCCGCGAGCCTTGCTGCGTCATCTTCAAGCTGATTGGCGATTTCTGGGAATATACGCCGAACAGCCTGTATGTCAGCACGAAGCACGAATATCCGGACGGCAAGTATCGACGTGCCTTCCCGTTGCTCGATGACAAGGGCAGGATTTCCGCCGTCGGGTTCTTCGTGGAGTATGTCACCGATCCGAAGGACTGTAAGACCTGCGAGGGACTCAATTTGTACGTGGACTTTTTGCAAGGAGATATGCGCATGCCGACGATGATTGATCCGGATGTCGAGAACCAGGGCGGTCATGAACCGCCGAAGGAGCCGAAGCCGCGGGAGCCCGATGGCGACGAGTGATCGGCGTTTCACTGTAACGTTTTAGGGGAGTATGCCGGGTAGGATGACGTCGAGTGTGCTAGCGATAACGGCCCAGGCGCGTGCCGGTGCGCTCGATCTTGCCTGGCGGATGTTCCGCGACGCGGGGTATGACCGCGTCGCGGACGATCCTGCCGTGCTCAGCCTTCGGGGCAGGCTCCTGAAGGACGAGGCGCTGCTGCTCGCCGGCGACGCCCGGCGGCAGCATGCCCGCGAAGCGGCCGCGGCCTATGGCGCGGCGGCACAGCTGGCACCTGCCCCCTATCCGCTCATCAACGCGGCGACGCTCGCGCTGATCGCCGGCGATACGGCGGGCAGCCGGGCGCTCGCCGCGGATGTGCAGGAGTTGCTGCAGGCGGGTGTTCCCGACGAGACGCCCTATTGGCTCGGCGCGACCGAGGCCGAGGCATTGCTGCTTGCGGGCAAGCGCGACGCGGCGGAGCAGGCGCTCGGCCGGGCGATCGCGGCGGCGCCGCGGGCGTGGGAAGACCATGCCTCCACCTTGCGCCAGTTCGGCGTGATACTGGCCGAGCAGGGGGCATCGGCCGCGTGGCTCGATTCCTATCGCCCGCCCCGCAGCCTGCACTTCGCCGGCCATATGCGCCTGCCCGAGGACGTCACCACGCTTTCCGACGCGATCGACGCGCTGCTGGTCGAGGAGCGGGTGGGCTTCGGCTATGGCGCGCTGGCGGCCGGCGCGGACCTGCTGATCGCCGAGCGGCTGATCGCGCGCGATGCCGAACTCCATGTCGTGCTCCCCGGCAATGTCGCGGCCTTTGTCGATCGATCGGTGCGGCCGCACGGCGAAAGCTGGGTCGCCCGCTTCGAGGCGGCGCTGGGCGAGGCGGCGAGCGTGCAGGAAATGGGCGAGGCGAGCCCGGCAGCGTTCGCGCCGTCGATCCGGCTTGCCGATCTCGTCGCGATGGGGCGCGCGGCGATGCATGCCGGGCTGCTCCAGTCCGAAGCGGTGCAGCTGCTGCTCGGCCCCGCCTCGGTCGACGAGGTCGGCCAGAGCGCGCATGCCGGCGGGCTGTGGCGCAAGGCGGGGCGGCGCCAGCATCTGCTGCCGCTGCACGCGCCCTCGGGGCCGCAAGGCGCCGATCGCACCGCGCCGCAGGTGATCTCGGTGCTCGCGGTCGACCTGCTCGGCGGCGAGGGCGAGGATTTCGCCGCGCTCGACCGCGACGTGGCCGGGCGCCTGCCGGCGCTGCGCCAGGCGCTGTGCCACACCCCGACGCTCGCCATCCGCTGGACCTCGCGGCGGCTGCTGATCGCCTTCGACGGTACCAGCCAGGCCTATGCCGCGGCGGTGCGGCTGTCGGCGACGCTGGGCGCGAGCGGGCCGTTCCGCCAGGCGCTGCATATCGGCCTCGCCACCTCGATCGACGATCCGGTGACCGGCGCACCGGTGCTGCTGGGCGGCGCCTTCGACCTCGCCGAACGGATGCTGGGGGTGACTACGGCGGGGGCCACCTTCGCCAGCGAGGCCTTCGCCGCCAGCCTCGCCGCGTGCGAGGCCGATGCGGGGCGCGCCGAACTGGTCGGCGAAATGGCGCTGGTCGGCCAGGCGCCGACGACCGTCTACGCGCTCAAGCCGCGGTTCAGACGATAAGCGCTTCGAGGCGGGCGGGCGCGACGATCTCCAGCCCGTCCTCGTGCCGCTGGACGATGCCGCGGCGCTCGAGCGCGGAGACGGCGCGGGAGACGGTCTCGCGTGCGGTCTGGACGCGCAGCGCCAGGTCGGACAGCACCGGCAGCGGGCGGATCCAGCGACCGTCCTGCGCGCGGGCAAGGCGCAGCAGCTCGGCATGGACGCGGCCGTTGGCGGAAAGCGTCAGCCGCGCCGAGACCAATTGGCTGAGCGCGCCGAACTGGCGCACCATCGTCTTCGCGAGGACGAGGCCGACACAGGCATGACGCTCGGCCAGCGCGTAGAAGTCGGCGGTGGCGAAGCTCGCGATCTGGCTGGCCATGGTGGCGGTGCAGTCGCTCGCCTGTTCGCGGCCGGGATCGACGCCGCCGAAGATGTCGCCGGGGTGATGCTCGGCGATCTGGAGCACGCGGCCGTCCAGCGTCACCATCGCGGCGCGGACATGGCCTTCGAGCAGCACCAGCACGCGGCCCAGCCGCTCGCCCTGATGCACGACGGTGGCACCTTGGGGGCAGCGACGGAGCATCGCTGCCCCGGCCAGCTCGGCCGCGACCGCTTCGCTGCACGCGAAGAGTTGGGCGAACCGCGTCGCCAGGTCGATCTCGCTTGCCCCCACGCCCTGCGTTCGATGTAAAACTGCGTCGCCACCATGTTGGCTGCAGCGCGGCATGGCAAGTCCGATCCGGAGGGACGGAGTCGGATTTGGATGTTTTATCCTATATTCGCGCGTCGGTTCAGACCGGCTGGAGATCGATCGCGAACAGCGCGCCGCCGCCCTCGGCATCCATCGCCCGGATCGGCGCGGACATCGCCCCGGCAAAACCCTTGGCGATGGCGAGCCCCAGCCCGCTGCCGCCCGCCCGGTCGCTGCCGGTGCCGCGCGCGAAGGTTTCGAAGATCGTCGCTTCCTCGCCGGGGGGGAGGCCCGGGCCATGGTCGCGCACCGCCAGCCGCACCGCATCGGGGCGGCGCTCGCCGAGGATCTCGATCGGGCCCTCGCCGCCATGCACCGCGGCGTTGGAGAGCAGGTTGAGCAGGATGTGGTGGAGCAGCCGCGGGTCGGCGCGGACCAGCGGCAGATCGGGCGGCACGCGCAGCACCAGTTCGCGTCCGGCCAGCACGTCGCGCAGGTCGTGGACGGCGGCGGCCGCGGCGTCGGTGAGGTCGATCGGCTCGAGGCTGAGCGCCACAGCGCCGGCGTCGATCCGCACCATGTCGATGAGGTTGTCGAGGAAGCGCCGCAGCCGGGCGACTTCGGCGCGGGCGATGGCGGTCGCCGGCTCGTCGGGATGGGCATGGGCGAGCGCATCCACTGCGGCTGCCACCGAGGTGAGCGGCGTGCGCAGATCATGGCCGATCGAGGAGAGCAAGGCCGCGCGCAACCGGTCGCGCTCGCGCAGCACCGAGACTTCGCGGACGTCCTGCTCCAGCCGTAGCCGCTCATGCGCCAGCGCCGCCTGGCCGAGCAGGGTGGAGAGCAGCAGCGCGCGATCGGGGGTGATCGGCTCGCGGCCATCGGGCGCGGCTAGGCCGATCACCGCGAGCACGCCCAGACTGGTGCGCAGGGGGTGAAACTGCCAGTCGGCAGCGATCAGCGTGCCGGTGCCGACCCCGCCCGCCTCGCCGCTGCTCCACGCCCATTCGGCGGCGGCTTGGTCGACCGCACCCATCGGCGGCGCGTCCTCCGGGCAGCTGGCGATCCGCGTCAGCGCGCCGTCGCGTCGGATCAGCAGCAGCACCGAAACGTCGAGCAGCCGGGCGATCTCCTCGCAGACGACGCGGCTGGTGGATTCGGTGTCCGAGGCGCGGGCGAGTGCCTGGCCGAAGGCGGCAATGGCGGCATTCTCCTGCGCGCTGCGCGTGCCGAGCGTCGCCCGCGTCCGCAGCCTTCCGGTGAGGTTGGCGGTGAACATTGCGATGCCGGTCAGCACGAAGAAGGTGAGCACGCTCTGCGGCTCGCCGATGGTGAAGGTGTAGAGCGGCGGCAGGAAGAAGAAGTTGTAGGCGAGCCCGCCGATCATTGCGGTCGACACGCCCGGTCCGAAGCCCGAGCGGAAGGCGATCAGGATCACCGGCAGCAGGAACAGCAGGTCGGTGCCGCCCGCGCCGATCAGCGGCAGCGTCAACCGGCCGAGGATTACCGTCAGCGCGACGGCAAGCGCGCCGAGCAGATGCTCCTGCCAGCGGCCGAGCGCGGGCAGGGCGGCGGGGCGCCGCTCACGCACCCGCTCCTCGGTCGAGGGCAGGACGTGGACCGCCACGCCCTGGCTGGCGCGCAGCATCGATTCGACCACCGATCCATGGCGCAGCTCGAACCACCAGCTGCGGCGCGAGCGGCCGATCACCAGTTGCGTCGCGCGCATGCCGGCGAGATGGGTGCGCAGCCCGTCGATCACGGTGGCGGCGGGCACGATGGCGACGGTGGCGCCGAGGCTGCTCGCCAGTTGCAGCGCCTCGGCGACGCGGTGGCGCTGCTCGGGGCGGAAGCGTTCGGCGCGCGGCGTCTCGATGAACACCACCTGCCAAGGGGCTTTCAACGCGTCGGAAAGCCGTTTGCCCGCGCGGACCAGCCCGTCGCCGCCGGGCAATTCGCTGACCGCCACCAGCACGCGCTCGCCGGCCGCGAAGGTGCCGGGCATGGCCAGCGCATCGAGATGGTCGAGCATCGCCCGGTCAACGCTGAGCGCGGCGCGGCGCAGCGCCATTTCGCGGAGCGCCGAAAGATTGGCTTTGGAGAAAAAGTGCGCCAGTGCGCGGCTGGCCTCGGCGGGCACATAGACCTTGCCTTCCTTCAGCCGGTCGATCAGCTCGTCGGGCGGCAGGTCGACCAGCTCGATCTCGGCATCGTCGAAGATCGCGTCGGGCACGGTCTCGCGGACCCGCACCCGGGTCACGCTCGCCACCACGTCGTTGAGGCTCTCGACATGCTGGACGTTGAGCGTGGTATAGACGTAGATGCCGGCGTCGCGCAGCTCCTCCACGTCCTGCCAGCGCTTGGGATGGCGACAGCCGGGGGCGTTGGTGTGGGCGAGCTCGTCGACCAGCACCAACGCAGGGCGGCGGGCGAGGATCGCGTCGAGATCCATCTCCTCGAGCCGGTGGCTCTGATGTTCCACCGCCTTGCGCGGCAGCACCTCGAACGGCGCGACCAGCGCCTCGGTCTCGGCGCGGCCATGGGTCTCGACCACGCCGATCACGACGTCCTTGCCGGCGCGCAGCCGCTCGGCGCCCTCGCGCAGCATCTCGAAGGTCTTGCCGACGCCCGGGGCCGCGCCGAGGAAGATCTTCAGCCGCCCGCGCGCCTCGCGCCGGGCTTCGCGCAGCAGCGCATCGGGATTGGGGCGGTCGTTCATCGTCGCCCTTGGTAGTGTGCGGCGTGCGCCGGCGCCACGGGCTAGCGGCCGACTATATGGAATCTTAATGCCCGGCCCCGGCATTTGCCGTCGAACCTTAACGGCCACCAGACCTAGATCGCGCCCAAGGCCGCCACCCGGCGGCAACAAGCAAGGGCCAACCCCATGTCCGACATTCTCTGGCTCGCCGCGCTCGGCGGGCTTTTCCTGCTGACGCTGACCTTCGTCCAGCTGTGCGTGAAGGCCTGAGCGATGGGCCTGCACCTGATGCTCGCCGGCGCGACCGCACTCGCGCTGCTCCTCTACCTGGTCGCGGTGCTGCTGCGGCCCGAGCGTTTCTGAGGAGGGCCGCATGACACTCCAAGGCTGGGGCTTCATCGCCCTGTTCGTCGCCATCCTCGCGGCCGCTGCCAAGCCGATGGGCCTGTGGCTCTTCGCGCTCTACGAAGGCCGCCGCACCCCGCTTCACCGCGTACTCGGCCCCGTCGAGCGCGGCATTTACCGTATCGGCGGCATCGATCCCAACGCCGAGCAGGGCTGGCGCGCCTATGCGCTGCACCTGATCCTGTTCAACCTCGCGCTCGCGCTGCTCACCTATGCGGTGCTGCGCCTCCAGGCGGTACTGCCGTGGAACCCGCGGGGGCTTGCCGGCATGGGCGCGGACGGCGCGTTCAACACCGCGATCAGCTTCGCCACCAACACCAACTGGCAGGGCTATGCGGGCGAATCGACGCTCTCCAACCTGTCGCAGGCGCTGGGGCTGGCGGTCCACAACTTCACCTCTGCGGCGACCGGTATCGCCATCGCCTTCGCGCTGTTCCGCGGTTTCGCCCGCAAGGAAGCGCGCGGGATCGGCAATTTCTGGGCCGACTTCACCCGCGTGACGCTCTACCTGCTGCTGCCGATCTGCCTCGTCTATGCGCTGTTCCTGGTGGCGTGCGGCGTGCCGCAGACGCTGGCCAGCAGTATCGACGTGACCACGCTGGAGGGCGCGCGCCAGACGATCGTGCTGGGCCCGGTCGCCAGCCAGGAAGCGATCAAGATGCTCGGCACCAATGGGGGCGGCTTCTTCAACGCCAACTCGGCGCACCCGTTCGAGAACCCGAGCGCGCTGACCAATCTGGTACAGATGCTGTCGATCTTCCTCGTCGGCGTCGGCCTCACCTGGACCTTTGGCAAGGCGGTGGGCGACACCCGCCAGGGCTGGGCGATCCTCGCCGCGATGGCGGTGCTGTTCCTCGGCGGCGTCGCGGTGACCTATGCGGCGGAATCGGCCGGCAACCCGGCACTGCATGCGCTCCATGTCGCCGGCGCGAACATGGAGGGCAAGGAGACGCGCTTCGGCATCGTCGCCAGCTCGCTGTTCGCAGTCGTCACCACGGCCGCGTCGTGCGGCGCGGTCAACGCGATGCACGACAGCTTCACCGCGCTGGGCGGCCTGATCCCCCTGTTCAACATCCAGCTCGGCGAGATCGTCGTCGGCGGCGTGGGTGCGGGCATCTATGGCTTCCTGCTGTTCGCCATCCTCGCGGTGTTCGTCGCCGGGCTGATGGTGGGGCGTACCCCCGAATATGTCGGCAAGAAGATCGAGGCGCGCGAAGTGAAGCTGGCGGTGCTCGCCGTCGCCGTGCTGCCGCTCTGCATCCTCGGCGGCGCTGCGCTCGCCTCGGTGCTGCCGGCGGGCCTTGCGGGCATCGCCAACAACGGCCCGCACGGCTTTTCGGAGATCCTCTACGCCTTCACGTCCGCGACCGGCAACAACGGCTCGGCCTTTGCCGGCCTCTCGGCGAACACGCCCTTCTACAACGCCATGCTCGGCATCGCGATGTGGCTCGGCCGCTTCTTCGTGATCGTGCCGGTGCTGGCGATCGCCGGTAGCCTCGCCGCCAAGAAGCAGGTCGCCGGCGGCGTCGGCGCCTTCCCGACCACCGGCGTGCTGTGGGTGGGGCTGCTCGTCGGCATCATCCTGATCCTGGGCGGGCTCACCTTCCTGCCGAGCCTGGCGCTGGGGCCGATCGCCGATCACGTCACGCTGCTTCGCGGCCAGCTCTTCTGAGGACGACAAGCAATGTCTGCACCCAAGTCCATTTTCGCGGCCGAGCTGATCGGCCCGGCCATCGGGGACGCGTTCCGCAAGCTTTCCCCACGCGAGCTGATCCGCAACCCCATCCTGTTCACCACGGCGGTCGCGGCACTGCTGCTTACCGTCCTGCTGGCGATCGGCGGCGAGCCGCTGCCGTTGGGGTTCCAGGTCCAGCTGATCGTCTGGCTGTGGCTGACCGTGCTGTTCGGCACCTTTGCGGAAGCGCTGGCCGAAGGCCGGGGCCGCGCCCAGGCGGCGTCGCTGCGCGCCACCAAGTCCGAGCTGGAAGCCAAGAAGCTCACCGGCGTCGGCGAGACCTGGCGCAAGGTCGAGGCGCATCTGCTCGAGCGGGACGACCTCGTGCTGGTCGAGACCGGTGACCTGATCCCGGCCGACGGCGAAGTCGTCGAGGGCGTCGCCTCGGTCAACGAGGCCGCGATCACCGGCGAAAGCGCGCCGGTGATCCGCGAGGCGGGCGGCGACCGCTCGGCCGTTACCGCCGGTACGCGCGTCATTTCCGACAAGATCATCATCCGCGTGACCCAGGATCCCGGCAAGGGCTTCCTCGACCGGATGATCGCGCTGGTCGAGGGCGCCGAGCGGCAGAAGACCCCGAACGAGATCGCGCTGACCATCCTGCTCGTCGGCCTGACGATCATCTTCCTGATCGCGGTGGGCACGATCCCGGCCTTCGCCACCTATGCCGGCGGTGCGATCCCGGTGGCGGTGCTGGCGGCACTGCTGATCACGCTGATCCCGACCACGATCGCCGCGCTGCTCTCCGCGATCGGCATTGCGGGCATGGACCGGCTGGTGCGCTTCAACGTGCTCGCCAAGTCCGGCCGCGCGGTGGAAGCCGCAGGCGACGTCGACGTGCTGCTGCTCGACAAGACCGGCACCATCACCATCGGCGACCGCCAGGCGAGCGCCTTCCACCCGCTGACCGGCGTGGAAGAGCGGACGCTGGCCGAAGCCGCGCTGATCGCCAGCCTTGCGGACGAGACCCCCGAGGGCCGCTCGATCGTGACGCTCGGCCGCGAGAAATTCGCGTTTGATGCCGAGCTCGATGCCGACGCCGAAGTGATCCCCTTCACCGCGCAGACCCGCAGCTCGGGCGTGCGCCAGGGCGATACGGTGATCCTGAAGGGCGCAGTGGATTCGATCCTGAAGGTGGATCCGGACGCCGCCGGTGCCGCCGAGCTCAAGCGCATCACCGACGGCATTGCCCGCGGCGGCATGACCCCGCTGGCGGTGACCCGCAATGGCCGCCTGCTCGGCGCGGTGGCGCTGAAGGACGTCGTGAAGGCAGGGGTGCGCGAGCGCTTCGCCGAGTTGCGCCGGATGGGCATCCGCACGGTGATGATCACCGGCGACAACCCGCTCACCGCCGCCGCCATCGCCGCCGAAGCGGGCGTGGACGACTTCCTCGCGGAAGCCACCCCCGAGGACAAGCTCGCGCTGATCCGCCAGGAGCAGCAGGGCGGCAAGCTGGTCGCGATGTGCGGCGACGGCACCAACGACGCCCCCGCGCTGGCCCAGGCGGATGTCGGCGTGGCGATGAACACCGGCACCCAGGCGGCGCGCGAGGCGGGCAACATGGTCGATCTCGACAGCGATCCGACCAAGCTCATCGAGATCGTCGGCCTCGGCAAGCAGCTGCTGATGACCCGCGGCGCGCTCACCACCTTCTCGATCGCCAACGACGTCGCCAAATATTTCGCGATCATCCCGGCGATGTTCGTCGCGCTCTATCCCGGCCTCGGCGTGCTCAACGTGATGGGCCTGTCGAGCCCGACCAGCGCGATCCTGTCGGCGGTGATCTTCAACGCGATCATCATCCCGTTCCTGGTGCCGCTGGCGCTCAAGGGCGTGACCTACAAGCCGATGGGTGCTGGACAACTGCTCGCCCGCAACCTTGCCATTTACGGCCTGGGCGGACTCGTCGCTCCCTTCATCGGCATAAAAGTAATTGATCTGGCCGTTGCCGGCCTCCACCTCGCCTGAGGATCTGCATCAACATGTTTCGTACGCTTCTTTCGTTCGCGTCGCTCACCGTCGTTGCCGCGCCGGCCTTTGCCCAGGACAGCGTGCCTGCCGCCCCGGCGATGACGGCGCCGGCAGCGCCGGCGCTGTGCACCGACCGCCCGACCAAGTCGAACTTCGCCTGCACCGTGCCGCAGGGCATGGTCCAGCTCGAGACCGATCTCGGCAACTGGGCCCGCACCGATGCGGGCGACACCCGCGTCGACACGATCCTCTACACCAACCCGACGTTCAAATATGGCCTGACCGGCTCGTCCGACATCGAGGCGAGCATCGCGCCCTATGCAACGGTGCGCACCCGCACCGCGGAGGGCACCCAGACGCTGCGTGGCGTCGGCGACCTCACGCTGCGGCTGAAGCAGCGGATCACCGATCCGGCGGGGCAGGTGCAGATCGCGCTGCTGCCTTTCGTGAAGATCCCCACGGCGAAGACGGGTATCGGCAATGGCCAGACCGAGGGCGGGGTGATCGTGCCGGTCAACATCGCGCTGCCCAAGGGCTTCACGCTCACCTTTGGGCCCGAAGGCGACGTGCTCGCCGACAGCGACGGGCACGGCCACCATGCCCAGCTGGTCGGCACCGCCAATCTCGGGAAGGCGGTCACGTCGAAGTTCACACTGATCGGCGAGTTCTGGGTTGCCCGCAATTTCGACCCCGCGGGCCATGTCACCCAGACCTCGGTCGACATCGCCGCGACCTATTTGCTGCGGCCGACGCTGCAGCTCGATCTCGGCGCCAATTTCGGCCTGAACCAGGCCACCCCCGATGCCCAGCTCTATCTGGGCGTCTCCACCCGCTTCTGAGGAGGATATCGCCATGCGTTCCGATCTCGTTTCCGGCCTTCGCCCCGCCCTCCTGTTCACCCTGATCTTCGCGGCGTTGCTGGGGATCGTCTATCCGCTGGTAGTGACCGGCGCCGGGCAGCTGCTGTTCCCGGCACAGGCCAATGGCTCGCTGGTGCGCGATGACGCCGGCAAGCTCCGCGGCTCGATGCTGCTGGGCCAGAGCTTTGTGGGCGACAGCTATTTCCAGGGTCGCCCGTCGGAGGCAGGCAATGGCTATGACTCGCTCGCCTCGGGCGGCTCGAACCTGGGCCCGGCCTCCAAGAAGCTTGTCGACCGGGTGGCTGCCGACCAGAAGCGCCTGGGTGCCGACGCCCCGGCCGACCTGCTCCAGGCCTCGGGTTCGGGCCTCGACCCCGAGATCAGCCCGGAAGCGGCGCGCTTCCAGGTGGTGCGCGTCGCCAAGGCGCGGGGCATCGCGCCCGATCGCGTCGCGCAGCTGGTCGACGCCAATGTGCAGGGCCGCCTGTTCGGCATCATCGGCGAGCCCCGGGTCAACGTGCTCGCGCTCAACCTCGCGCTCGACCGGCAGGGCGGCGCTCGCTAAGCCAAGCCATGGCGAGCGCAACCAAGGTCCTGATCGTCGAGGACGACAGCCATATCCGGCGGCTGCTGCGCGGGGCGCTCACCCGCGCAGAGCACCAGGTGATCGAGGCGGCGACCGCGCGCGAGGCGATCGCCGCCTTCGGCATCGACAAGCCCGACGCGGTGCTGCTCGACCTCGGCCTGCCCGATCGCGACGGCATCGAGCTGATCCAGCAGGTCAAGGCGGGCGGGGCGGCGGTGATCGTCGTTTCGGCGCGTACCGATACCAGCGAGAAGGTCGCCGCGCTCGATCTCGGCGCCGACGATTACTGCACCAAGCCGTTCGATACCGAGGAACTGCTCGCCCGCCTGCGCACCGCGCTCCGCCACCGCATCGCCGGATCGGCCGAGCGCGAGCAGCTGGTGGTGGGCAGCGTCGAGATCGACCTGCTCCATCGCCGCGTGCGCAGGAATGGCGCGCCGGTGCATCTCGCCCCTAAGGAATATGGCGTGCTGGCGCTGCTCGCCGCGCATCCCGACCGGGTGATCGCGCATGGCCAACTGCTCCGCGACGTGTGGGGCCCGGCGCATGTCCAGCAGCTTGACTATCTGCGCATCGTCGTGCGCAACCTGCGCCAGAAGCTGGAAGCCGACCCCAGCCGGCCGCAGCTGATCCTCAACGTGCCCGGCGTGGGCTACCGGCTGGTGGTGGCGTAGGGAGGATCGGCGGGTCCTGCACACGCTTTCTACCTCCCTCTGCTTCCCCACTTTATATGCTCGATGAAAACGTTTGCGCAGCAAACACAGTTTGTTGCTGCCCGTTGCTGAAAAGCCACAACAGCGCGCGCTCATTTAATTGACAATTTGTTTTTCTATTGCGAAACTCTCCGCAAGAACCGCGAAATCAAATCTGACAGCGCGGTCACAAAGAACCGATGAGGGGCCTGGGGGCCCTCGGGTGGAAGAGGGAGAAGGATCGTGTCCTACGGCAATCTGTTTCGTTCGTCGGCGTCCGCGCGTCAGCGGCTGCTGGCCCAGCTGATGCTCGGCACCAGCCTGTGTGCTGCGCTGCCGGGGCTGGCCTTCGCGCAGGCCGCGACGACGCAGCCGCAGGCCGGCAACACGTCCGCGCCGCAGAACGCCGCGCCCGGCGACGGCGAAGGCGACATCGTCGTCACCGGCTATCGTGCCTCGATCGAGACCAGCCTGGCGCAGAAGCGCGACGCCAATGCGTTCGTCGACGTGATCACCGCAGAGGACGTCGGCAAGTTCCCCGACAAGAACGTCGCCGACGCGCTGCAGCGCGTGCCGGGCGTCGTGATCGAGCGCGACGGCGGCGAAGGCAGCCGGGTGAGTATCCGCGGTCTCAGCTCGGACCTGACGCTGACCGAACTCAACGGCAACTTCATCGCCTCGGCGGATTCCGGCGATCCTTCGCGCAGCTTCAACTATCTGCTGCTCCCCGCCAACCTGATCGGCAGCGTCGAGGTGTTCAAGTCCTCCGAGGCGCGGCTGGACGAAGGCGGCGTCGGCGGCGTGATCATCAACCACACGCGGCGCCCGTTCGACCTCAAACCCTGGTCGGGCAACGTCCAGGTCGAGGGCACCTATTCGGACGTCACCAAGAAGGTCGAGCCGAGCGTCTCGGGCCTGCTTTCCTGGCACAACGAGGCCAAGACCTTCGGCCTGTTGCTGGGCGCCACCTACCAGGTCCGCACCAACCGTACGCTCAGCGCCGCCACCGAGAGCTGGCACTGGTGGACCGACGCGAACAACCCGAAGCAGGCGACCGACGTCAACGGCAAGACCTTCGCCAATGACGATGCCATCTCCTATTGGAACGACGGCGTGACCACCCAGGGCGGCACGCATTATAACGGTTATTGGGCGCCGCAGTCGGTCGACGAGACCGTGCTGATCGAGAAGCGCAAGCGGCTCGGCATCCAGGCGACCGCGCAGTGGCAGCCGTTCGAGGGCTTCAACCTCACCGCCAATTATTTCCGCTTCCAGCTCAACGGCGACAACGTCTCCAACCTCATCAAGATTCCCGAATGGGGCTATGGGAATTTCTTCACCGGCGGCCAGTTCGACAAGAGCGGCACGATCCTCACCTCGGCGACCTTCCAGGTGCCGCCCGATGGCACTGCTTGCCGCACCGGCACCTCGCCCTGCACGATGGAAACACCGGCGATGCAGAGCTATTATGCGCGCCAGAAGACCGTCTCGAACACCTACGATCTGCACGGCGACTATACGCATGATCGCCTGACCGTGTCGTTCGCCGGCGGCAAGACCCGCGCCACCGGCGGCCCCTCCTTCCAGTTCTACGCCCAGGCCAAGCCGCGGCTGGTGGTTGGTGACGGCCTTGCCAATCGCGTCAACGGGAACATGCTGAGCCAGTGGAGCTTCACCGACCAGTCGGTGGCGATGCAGTTCTCGCCCGAGCTCCAGCAGAACCTGATGAAGGGCATCTCGCAGGTCGATCTCGGCTCGACCGGATCGGGCTATACCAACAGCGCGATCGAGCAGAAATATGCCCAGATCGACCTGACCCGCCGCTTCGACAGCTTTATCGACTCGATCCAGGTCGGGGCCAAGTGGCGCGAGGGCAAGGTGGAGCGGCAGACCGGGCGCTTCGAATGGTATTCGGATGCGGCGAACACGCTGCGCTACCAGGATACCGCGGGCGCCGCGGTCACCCAGCCGGCCTTCTTCCTGAGCCAGCCGATCGGCAACATCGCCGGCGGCTTCTCGACGAGCGTCTTCCCGGCGTTCAACATGGACAATTATCTCGCCTATCTGAACAAGACCTATAACGGCCCGGTGCGCGTGCCCGAGCCCGAGAACCGCTACGACATCAAGGAGCGGATCTGGGCGGGCTATGCCCAGGCGAACTTCAAGATGAACAATGTGCGCGGCAATATCGGCCTGCGCGTGGTCAGTACCAAGCAGTCGGGCGTCTCGACCGACGTGATCTATTACGAGAATGATTACTGCCAGAACACCAACGGCAACCCGTTCACCCCGCCGCCGGTCGGCCCGGACGGCAACTGCCTGGTGCTGCCGCAGGCGCAGCGCGAAGTGAAGGTGTTCAGCCCGAACGACGAGTCCAAGAGCTACACGGACTTCCTGCCGAGCTTCAACATCTCGTGGGAGGTGACGCCCAACCTGCTGCTCCGCGGCGCGGCATCGAAGGTGATCGCGCGGCCGGGCTATGGCGACCTCGCCGGCGCGCGCTCGCTGACCTTCAACTCGGACGCGTTCGTCTATGACCGCGCGCAGTTCGGTGCGCTGCCCGGCTGGTTCGGCAGCGGCGGCAACTTCAACCTGAAGCCGTTCAAGGCGTGGCAGTATGACGTCGGCGTGGAATGGTATTTCCACCGTGGCTCGGTGCTGGGTGGCACGCTGTTCCGCAAGGACGTGTCGGACTTCATCGTGCCGCTGGTGCTCGACATCCAGAGCGAGGTCGCCGGCAACACCGTGACCGTGCAGCAATATTCGACCCAGGCGAACGGCTCCAACGCCGTCTCGCAGGGCATCGAGCTCTATGCCCAGCACACCTTGCCCTTCGGCCTCGGCGCGCAGGTGAACTTCACCTATAACGACACCTCCGTCGCCGAGATCACGCTGGACGGCAAGAAGGTGGGCGATTCCCCGCTGGTGGGCAGCGCGAAGACGCAGATCAACGGCTCGATTTTCTACGAGAACAGCAAGCTGCTGCTGCGCGCCTCGTACAACCGTCGCGGCGAGCGGGTCGGTGGCATCCAGTCGGGCCTGAACGTCTATTCGGACCCGTATGAGCAGATCGACCTCAACGCCTCGTACAATTTCTTCGAGAATTTGCAGCTGACCGCCTCGGTGATCAATCTCACCAAGTCGGAGGAGCGGGCGCATCTCGGCAATGACACCGACGCCCGCTTCATCAGCAATCAATATACCGGCCGCCGCGCCTATCTGGGCCTCGCCTACAAATTCTGATCAAACCCCCCTCTGGCGGGGCGGCCACGTGCCGCCCCGCCACCTTTTTTCCGCTTTTCATGCTGCGGATCGGCCAAGGAGAGGCTCATGCGAACGAAGCTCCGCCGGGCGCTCGCCCTTCTCGCCCTGATGGCGCCGCTCGCCGCCTCCGCGTCCAACCCGATCGTGCGCGGCTGGTATGCCGATCCCGAGATCCGGGTGTTCGCCGGGCAGTACTGGATCTACCCCACCTATTCCGCCGATGACGGCGCGCCCGATCGCACCCGCCGCTTCACGCCCGCGCAGGAAGAAGCGCGCAAGCGCAAGACGGTGCGGCCCTCCTACGCCTACCAGACCTTCTTTAACGCCTTCTCCTCGCCCGATCTCGTCCACTGGACGAAGCACTCCCATGTCCTCGACGTGACGCGGATTTCCTGGGCGGCCTATGCGATCTGGGCGCCCTCGGTGATCGAGGCGCAGGGGCGCTACTACATGTTCTTCTCCGCCAACGACATCCAGAGTGACAAGGAGCAGGGCGGCATCGGCCTCGCGGTCAGCGACAAGCCCGGCGGCCCCTTCCGCGATGCGCTCGGCAAGCCGCTGATCGGCGGCTTCCACAACGGCGCGCAGCCGATCGACCCCTTCGTGTTCCGCGACACCGATGGGCAGGTCTATCTCTATTATGGCGGCTGGCGGCACTGCAACGTGGTGCGGCTGAGCAAGGACCTGCGCCGCGTGCTGCCCTATCCCGACGGTTCGACCTGGAAGGAGATCACGCCGCCGGGCTATGTCGAGGGCTCCTTCGTCATCAAGCGCAAGGGGATCTATTACCTGATGTGGTCCGAAGGCGAATGGACGGGATCGGACTACCGCGTCGCCTATGCGACCGGGCCGAGTCCCACGGGTCCGTTCACGCCGCGCGGGACCATCCTCCAGGAGGATCCGAAGATCGCGCGCGGGGCGGGGCACCATTCGGTGGTCAACGTGCCCGGCACCGATCGCTGGTACATCGCCTATCACCGCCGCCCGCTCGCCGACCAGCAGGGCGAGCACCGCGAACTCGCCATCGACCGCATGACCTTCAACCCAGACGGCTCGATCCAGCCGGTCACGCTCACCAACCAGGGCGTGGCGCCCGAGCCGCTCCGCCGCACCCGCCGCAATTGACGACGCGCCCAGCCAAAGGAACCCTCGTGCCCCTTTTCTCCGCCAAGCCGCTCCGCGCCGCTGCCTTCGCGCTCCTCGCCAGCGTCGCCACGCTGCCTGCCATCGCGCAGCAATCCGATCGCAGCGAGGCGCTGGTCGATCTGGTGAACCCGCTGATGGGCACCGATTCCACCTATGAGCTGTCCTACGGCAACACCTATCCGGCGGTGGCGGTGCCCTGGGGCATGAACTTCTGGACCCCGGTCACCGGCAAGCCCGGCAGCGGCTGGGGCTATATGTACCATGACAACAAGATCAACGGCATCAAGCAGACCCACCAGCCCAGCCCGTGGATGAACGACTATGCCGCTTTCTCGCTGATGGCGGAGACCGGCCCGGTGCGGATCCGCGAGGCCGAGCGCGCCTCCTGGTACAGCCACAAGGCCGAGGAGAGCCACCCGTACAGCTACCGCGTCTACCTCGCCGACTATGACGTGACCGCCGAAGTGGCGCCCACCGCGCGCGCCGCGCAGTTCCGCTTCACCTTCCCCAAGGCCGACGACGCGCATATCGTGCTCGATGCCTTCGCCGGCGGATCGAGCGTCACCATCGACCGCGCACGGCGGCGGATCAGCGGCTGGGTGCGCAACAACCATGGCGGCGTGCCGGGCAATTTCCGCAACTATTTCGTCGCCGAGTTCGACCATGACTTCGCGGTCACGCGCAGCTGGGACGACAATTGGCAGCTGACCGCGGCCGCGCAGCGCGAGGGCGATCACGTCGGCGCAGTGGTGAGCTTCGCCACCCGCGCGGGCGAGCAAGTCCATGTGAAGGTCGCCTCGTCCTTCATCAGCCCCGAACAGGCCGAGCGCAACCTCGCCAGCGAGATCGGCGGCGACGACTTCGAGCAGACCAAGGCCAAGGCCAAGGCGGCGTGGGAGAAGGAGCTCGGCCGCGTCCGCGTGACCGACCCCAATCTCGACAACCGCCGCACCTTCTATTCGGCGCTCTACCGCATGCTGCAGTTCCCGCGCATGTTCTACGAGATCGATGCGCAAGGCCGCCAAGTCCATTACAGCCCCTATGACGGGCAGGTGCATCCCGGCCCGATGTATACCGACAACGGCTTCTGGGACACGTGGCGCGCGGTCTTCCCCTGGTTCGCGCTGATGTACCGCGAGCGCGATGCCGAGATCATGCAGGGGCTGGTCAACACCTACAAGGAAGGCGGCTGGCTGCCCGAATGGGCGAGCCCCGGCTATCGCGACGTGATGATCGGCTCCAACTCGGCGAACCTGATCGCCGATGCGTACCTCAACGGCGTGCGCGGGTTCGATATCGAGCCGCTCTACGAGGCGATGGTCAAGAACGCGACGACCAGCCAGGGCCGGCCGAAGGACAAGAACGGCAATGTCGTCGGCGCGGTCGGCCGCGAGGGCGCGGAGTATTATAACCAGCTCGGCTATGTGCCCTATGACGTCGGCATCAACGAGAATGCCGCGCGCACGCTCGAATATGCCACCGCCGATTTCTCGCTCTCGCGCCTCGCCGCGGCGCTGGGCAAGAAGGACGATGCCCGCCTCTATGCCGAGCGGGCGCAGAATTTCCGCAAGCTCTACGATCCCGAGAGCGGCTGGATGCGCGGCCGCAACAAGGACGGGTCGTGGGAGACGCCGTTCAATCCGTACAAATGGGGCGATGCCTTCACCGAGGGCAATGCGCTGCATTACAGCTGGTCGGTGATGCAGGACGTGCAGGGCCTGATCGACCTGATGGGCGGCGACGCCAAGTTCGTCGACCGGCTGGACTCGGTGTTCGCCACCGCGCCAATCTTCGACGACAGCTATTATGGGCAGGTGATCCACGAGATCCGCGAGATGCAGATCGTCGACATGGGGCAATACGCCCATGGCAACCAGCCGATCCAGCACATGATCTATCTGTACGACTGGGCCGGGGCGCCGTGGAAGACGCAGGCGCATGTCCGCGACGTGATGCGCAAGCTCTATGCCGCCACGCCGGACGGCTATCCTGGTGACGAGGACAATGGCCAGACCTCGGCCTGGTACGTCTTCTCGGCGCTCGGCTTCTATCCGGTGACGCCGACGGTCGGCCAATATGCGGTTGGCAGCCCGCTGTTCCGCAACGTCCGGCTCACCATGCCCGGCGGCAAGGTGCTGACGATCGAGGCGGCCAACAACAGCGCCGAGAATGTCTACATCCAGTCCGCCACGCTGAACGGCCGCGCTTATGCCAAGCCCTGGCTGTCGCGCGAGGCGCTGCAGGCCGGCGGCACGTTGCGCTTCGTGATGGGGCCGACGCCGAACAAGAACTGGGGCGCGCGCAAGGCCGATGCGCCCTTCTCGATGAGCGCGCCCAAGTGAGCGCGGGGGAGTATCGCATGCGGTTCGATCGACGTTCGCTGATGGCTGGTGCCGCGGCGCTGGGTGCCGCCGCCGCGCTGCCGGGTGCGGCGCGCGCGGCCACTGCCTTCACGAGCAAGCGCCCGCCGGTCGCCAAGCGCCGCTTCGTCAGCAAGGCGGTGGAGGCGGAGATCGCGCGGGTGAAGGCGCGCATCGCCGATCCCGAACTCGCCTGGCTGTTCGAAAATTGCTACCCGAACACGCTCGACACCACGGTGGAGATCGGCACGCTCGACGGCCGGCCCGACACCTTCATCATCACCGGCGACATCAACGCGATGTGGCTGCGCGACAGCTCGGCCCAGGCGCAGACCTATGTCCATCTCGCCGGCCAGGATCCGGCGTTGCGCCAGCTGTTCGTCGGGCTGATCCAGCGCCAGGCGCGCTGCATCCTGGTCGACCCCTATGCCAATGCGTTCGAGAAGGACCCCAAGGCCAAGTCGAGCCTCGAATGGTCGCAGGTCGACGTGACCGACATGAAGCCGGGCGTCGCCGAGCGGAAATGGGAAATCGATTCGCTCTGCTACACGATGCGGATCGCGCACGCTTATTGGACGCACACGCGCGACAAGACACCGTTCGACGATCTCTGGTCGCAGGGCGCCAAGCTGGCGGTCGCCACCTTCCGCGTGCAGCAGCGCAAGGAAGGGCCGGGTCCCTATCACTTCCAGCGTCAGGCGGTCGCGCCGACCGATAGCGTGCCGATGGGCGGCTATGGCGCGCCGACGCGCAAGATCGGGCTGATCCACTCGATGTTCCGCCCCTCGGACGATGCCTGTGTCTATCCCTTCCTGATCCCGTCCAACCTCTTCGCGGTATCGGCGTTGCGCAAGGTGGCCCAACTCCACCGCGAGACGCGCGGCGACGAAGCGGCGGCGAAGGATGCCGAGGCGCTCGCCGACGAGGTGGAGAAGGCGCTGCACGAACATGCGCTGGTGCCGGACGGCAAGGGCGGCAAGGTCTGGGCCTATGAGATCGACGGCTTCGGCAACTGGATCTTCATGGACGACGCCAACGTCCCCAGCCTCTCCGGCCTGGCGATGATCGACGCCGCGCGCCGCGACGATCCGCTGTTTCGTCGCACCGCCGATCTCGCCTGGAGCGATCGCAACCCGTATTATTTCGAGGGCAAGGCGGCGAAGGGCATCGGCGGGCCACATATTGGGCTCGACATGATCTGGCCGATGTCGATCATCACCCATGCGCTCAACAGCGACGACGATGCCGTGATCGCCCAGTGCCTGACCTGGCTGAAGACCACGCATGGCGGCACCGGCTTCATGCACGAGAGCTTCAACAAGGACGATCCCGCCAAGTTCACCCGTGCCTGGTTCGCCTGGACCAACGGGCTGTTCGGCGACCTGATCCTCGACCTCGAGCGGCGCCGCCCCGCGCTGCTCGCCCGCACCTACTGATCCCTTTGCTTCCATGGAGCCGATGCCGATGACCATCGCCACACGCCGCCAACTCCTGCTGGGCAGCGGCACCGCCGCGATCGCCGCCGCGCTGCCGCGCACCGCCTGGTCCGCCGCCTTCGAGGCCGCACGGCCCGATCTGTTCATCGGTACCGGCGGGCACGGCCACACCTTCCCCGGGCCGGCGCTGCCCTTCGGCATGGTCCAGCTCGGGCCGGATACCGACAACAGCCGCTGGGATGCCTGTTCGGGCTATCACAAGGACGATGCCACGCTCCTGGGCTTCTCCCATACGCATCTGTCCGGCACCGGCATCGGCGACATGCTCGACGTGCTGGTGGTGCCGCGCCGCGGTCCGCTCAAGCTGACCCCCGGCACGCTGGAAAAGCCCGAGGGCAGCTATCGCCAGCGTTATTCGGACGAGCATGCCGA
The DNA here is from genome assembly GCF_003950455.1 of Sphingomonas sp. ABOLE. Taxonomy (NCBI): domain Bacteria; kingdom Pseudomonadati; phylum Pseudomonadota; class Alphaproteobacteria; order Sphingomonadales; family Sphingomonadaceae; genus Sphingomonas; species Sphingomonas sp. ABOLE. The sequence goes on along the minus strand of NZ_QQWY01000032.1, from coordinate 6,782 downwards.
GCCCGGCTATTACCGCGTCCGACTGGAATCGGGCGTGCTCGCGGAGCTGACCGTCACCGAGCGCACCGGCCAGCATCGCTACACCTTCCCCAAGGGCGAGGGGCATATCCTGATCGATTTCGCCCATGCGATCATCGACAGCTGGGACAAGGGCACGCTGGTCGAGGACGCAGCGCTGGCGCTTTCGCCGGACGGGCTGCTGACCGGCAGCCGCAAGGTCAATCGCTGGGCCAAGGGGCGGCACATCCACTTCGCGATGCAGCTGTCGCGCAAGCCGAGCCGCGTGCAGTTCTTCGGCGATGACGACGTGCCCGCGCCGGCCGGCGCGACGGGCGTCACCGGCAAGCGGCTGAAGGTCGCCTTCTTCTTCGACGATGCGGGCGCCGCGCCGATCGAGATCAAGACCGGCATCTCGGCGGTCGACGTCGCGGGCGCCAAGGCGGCGCTCGTGGCCGAAGCGCCGGGCTGGGCGTTCGACGCTACCCGCGCGGCGGCGGCGCGGACCTGGTCGCGCGAACTCGACTGCATCCGCGTCGAGGGCGGCACGCCCGCGCACCGCACGATCATGGCGAGCGCGCTCTACCATGCCTCGCTGTCGCCGACACTCTTCACCGATCGCGACGGCCGCTATGTCGGCCTCGACCGGCAGGTCCACCAGGCGCCGGCCGACGCGCCCGCCTACAGCACCTATTCGCTATGGGACACCTACCGCGCGCTGCACCCGCTGCTCACCCTGATCCGCCCGGACATGGCGGCGCGCTTTACCCAGGACCTTGTCCGCCAGACCCAGCAGAGCCCCTATGGCCCGCCGGTCTGGCCGCTCCAGGGCGTCGAGACCGCGTGCATGATCGGCTGGCACGCCGTGTCGGTGCTCGCCGAGGCGCGCAACAAGGGCATCCAGGCCGATTATGCCGCCGCCTGGCCCAAGATCCGCGCGCGTGCCTTCGACCGGACCTTCCCGGACATCGACAGCACGCTGGGCCGCGGCTTCTACTACGACCTCGGCTATGTGCCGGCCGACAAGATCTGGGAATCGGTCAGCCGCACCCAGGAATATGCCTATGACGATTGGGCGATGGCGGTGCTCGCCGAAGCGGCCGGCGCGCACGACGATGCGGCGGCGCTGCGCAAGCGCGCGCAGAACTATCGCAACGTGATCAGCACCGAGATCGGCTTTGCGCGGCCGCGCTTTTCCGACGGCAGCTGGTGGAAGGACTATGACCCGATCCAGCTCGGCCACAACCCCGACAAGCAGCGCGATTATACCGAAGCCAATGGCTGGCAGGCGACCTTCCTCAACCAGCATGACGTCTACGGCCTGATCGAGCTGTTCGGCGGCGACGCGAAGTTCGAGGCCAAGCTCGATGCGCTGTTCACCGCGCCCTCGACGCTGCCCAAGAACGCGCCGCCGGACATTTCCGGCCTGGTCGGCCAGTACGCGCATGGCAACGAGCCCAACCAGCACGTCGCCTATCTCTATGCCTATGCCGGCGCGCCGTGGAAGACGCAGGCGATGGTCCGCCGCCTGTGCAACGAGATGTACAAGGCCGATCCGGACGGCGTGATCGGCAACGACGATTGCGGCCAGACCAGCGCCTGGTTCATCCTCAGCGCGCTCGGCTTCTACCCCGTCGATCCGGTGAGCGGCGTCTATGTGTTCGGCTCGCCGCTGTTCGATCGGGCCGAGATGCAGCTGGGCGGCGGGCGGACCCTGCGCATCCGCGCGGTCGGCAATGCAGCGGACCGGCCCTATGTCCAATCCGTTACCTGGAACGGCAAGCCTTGGACCCGCAACTGGATCGGTCATGCCGATCTGGCACGCGGCGGCGAACTGGTCTTCACCATGGGGGCCAAGCCGTCCGGATTCGGCGCTGCCAAGGCGGATCGGCCGCCCTCCTATGGACGCCTCGCGGGCTGAACAGACTTTGCGGGGAGCCCACATGCTCCCCGCAAAACGTTTGCGCTAAAACCAGAATGTAACCTTTCGGCAACGCATCGCAAAATATCGCAATCAAATTTCCTTTTTCGGTAACCAGGATGTTGCCGGGATGAAACCAGCATGACACCTTCTTGACACCAGGCCCGGTAAGGCGGGTCGGGACCCCAGATGCGAGCATCGCGCAGCCGCGCTCCCCCGAGCGTGGCGGTCCCGATCGGCCGGATGTCCCGAGGCCCTGGTCAGCAAGAGGGGACTTGTTCATGATGCTACGGGGAGTTTGGGCCAGCAGCTGTTGCGTGGCCGCGTTGATGGCGGCGCCTGCCGCCGCGCAGACCAATGACAATCCGCCGGTCTCGATCGGCGACCCGGTCGCCTCGGCGAAGTTGGCCGACGAACCGGACCAGGACGCAGCCGGCGGTCCGATCGTCGTCACCGGCACCCGCATCGTGCGCCCGAACAACCGTTCGGCCGCGCCGATCGTCACCACCACCGCTGCCGAGATCGCCGCGCAGGGCGCGACCACGATCGAGGAAGTGACCAACCGCCTGCCGCAGGTGCAGGTCAATTCCGAGCAGAATTTCAGCGACTCCGAAGGCCGCCAGCGCATCAAGCTGCGCAGTCTGGGCTATGAGCGCACGCTGATGCTGATCGACGGCCTGCGCATCGGCCTGCCCAACTCGGTCGACGTCGGCATCATCCCGAACGCGCTGGTCGATCGCATCGACGTGCTCACCGGCGGCGCCTCGTCGGTCTACGGGTCGGACGCGGTCGCGGGCGTGGTCAACTTCGTCATGAAGAAGAACTTCACCGGCATCCGCATCGACGGCAACTACAGCTTCTTCAACCATAACAACCGCAGCAGCGCGGTGACCGACGCGGCAGAGCGCGCCGGGTTCAACGCGCCGCTGGGGATGAAGAACGACGGCGGCCGTGCCGACGTCAGCATCGCGGCAGGCACCAACCTGTTCGACGGCCGCGTCAACATCTCGGCCTTCGCCGACTATCGCCAGTCGAGCCTGGTCCGCCTGCGCGACCGCGCGAACGCCACGTGCGAAGTGGTGACCAGCAGCCGCACCTCGCCGCTCGCCTGCTCGCGCGCGACGTTCACGCCGGCGGGCACGATCATCCCGCAGTCGGGCGCCAGCGCCGGCCAGGTGCTGGTCAACAATCCGAACGGCAACGGCACCTTCATTCCGATCAACAGCGGCGGTCCCGGCAGCTCGGCCAATCCGTATGATGACTGGGCCTTCCAGCGGCCGTTCCACCGCGTCAACGCCGGCGGCTTCCTGACCGCGCAGCTCGACGATCACATCGAGCTGTACAGCAACGTGCTGTGGTATCGCGACAAGTCGTACAACACCCAGCTGAACCGCACGTTCAACTTCGGCGCCTATGGCACCACCCCGTTCCAGGTGAATTGCGACAACCCGTTCCTCTCGGCCTCGCAGGCCCAGACCCTGTGCGGACCGAATGCGGGCCTGGCGGGCCAGTACGCGCCGATCGACGTGCGCTATCGCTTCGATTCCCAGCCGCTGGTGCGCCAGGAGTACATCAACGCCGGCTATCGCATCGTCGCAGGCCTGCGCGGCCGGGTGCTCGACAATGCCTGGTCCTATGACGTGGCCGGCATGCTGTCGCGTGCCCAGCTCGACACGATCGATCTGCCACGCGCGCGCTACGCCAGCATCAACCGTTCGCTCGACGTGGTGAACGTGAACGGCCGACCGACCTGCCGCTCGGTGGTCAACGGCACCGATCCCGCCTGCGTGCCGTTCAACGCCTTCGCGCCGTTCAACAATGATTCGGCGCTGAACAACTATCTGTTCGGCGGTGCGACCGGCGGCATCGCCAAGCGCATTCCGCGCCTGATGCAGTTCCTTGGCACGGTGAGCGGCGATCTCGGCAAGTACGGCATCACCTCGCCCTTCGCCGAGCAGGGCATCGCGATCGCGATCGGCGCCGAATATCGCGACGAGATGGATCGTACCGACTACAACGAGGTCTTCCGTCAGAACAACAGCAGCGGCGCCAACGTTCGCGCCACCCAGAACATCCTGGAAGGCAACATCGAAATCCAGGCGCCGCTGGTCGAGCGCCAGTCCTGGACGCACCTGCTGCAGCTGAACGGCGGCTATCGTCTGTCCAAGTACAACCGCCTGGACGACAAGTTCGGTACGTGGAAGATCGAAGGCATCTGGGCGCCCGTCGAGGACATCACCTTCCGCGCCTCGATCAACAAGTCGCAGGCGGCGCCTGGCGTCGGTGCGGCGGCCAATGCGTCGAACATCTTCTGGAACCAGGGCTTCTACGCGGATCCCTGCGCCCCGCAGATCAATGCGTCGAACCCGAACGGCCCGCGCGTCGCGCCGTCCTGGACGCCGCAGCAGTGCGCGAATACGGGTCTGCCAACCAACCTCTACAACAGCGCCACGCTGATCTGCCCGAACGATGCCTGCACCGTTCGCGAAGGCGGCTTCGCGTTGCGGCCGGAAACGGCTTATGGCAAGACGTTCGGCGTGGTCCTCCGCCCGCGCTTCGTGCCGGGCCTCACCGTGTCGGTCGATCGCTGGCTGATCGATCTGGAAGACCAGCTTGAGTTCTTCAACCCGCTCGACTGGCTCAACGGCTGCCTCACCACCGGTAACGACTATTATTGCCGCGGCATCAAGCGCAACGCCGACGGCACGCTGTCCAGCTCGCCGACGACCAGCCCGGCGACCGGCTGGGTTTCGCGTGGGTCGACCAACGGCTACAAGTCCAAGTCGCATGGCTGGGACTTCCAGGGCCAGTATAATGTCGGCCTGGGCGGGGTCGGTTCGCTCGACATGAGCTTCAACGGCACGCTGATGACGCTGGTTGGCAGCCAGGGCGCGCCGACCATCACGCCGCGCGACTGCACCGGCTATTTCGGCAGCGGTTGCGGCGAGAGCATGCCGACCTGGGCGCACCAGTTCCGCACCACCTGGATGGCGCCGAGCCGCATCGTCAGCGTGTCGCTCAACTGGCGTCACCGCAGCGGCATGCCGATGACGGCCTACGCCCCCGCCAGCACCGGCATCCCGGCACTGCCGGAAGCCGACAAGCGCGATGCCTATCCGGGCATCAAGGCCTATGACTGGTTCGACCTGGCGCTGACCTTCGACATCAACAAGCGCATGACCTTCCGTCTTGCCGCCAACAACATCTTCGATCGCGACCCGCCGATCGTGCCGGACAGCCGCAGCCGTATCGGCCTGCTGCGCGGCAACACGATCATGGGCTACGACCTGCTGGGCCGCCAGCTGGTCGCGGGCGTCTCGCTGCGCCTGTAACGAAACTGCAGCCTTCCCCCCGGAGATTCGTCTCCGGGGGATTATACCCGACGGGGCATCACCCCGCGACGGCCGACCTCGGCAGGCCGAACCGCACCAGATTCCGCGCAGCCCGTCGGCGTCGCTGGCCGAGCTCCGGCGAGGCCGCGGCGCACTGCGCCCGATTGTCGGCGGCCCTGTGGCCCGGATGCGTCCTCGTGCGTTACCGCCGAATGCCTATGACGATCGAACGCCTGCAGCAGCAGATGGATGAAGCCGTCGCCGCTCTCGATTTCGAGACTGCGCGACGATGCCGGGACATGATCAGTGCGATGCGCGCCGGCGCCACCGCCGCGGAGGCGGCGGCGTCCGATTTTGCCGGCCTGCAGCGCCAGACACCCGGCGCCATGGGCTTGGGAACAAGCCAACAAAAGGTGATACCGCCGCCGGGATGGAGCCCGCCGCCTCGGCCCGATCCGATGACTGCGCGGCGTTCCCGGCGGGGTCGCGGCCGCACCCGCTGACGCGGCCGACGGTGCTATCGGCGCGGAATGGACGCGCTGGAGTTTGCCCTTGCATGCTCGCGGGCCTGCCGGTGGAACGGTGTCCGCCCGGGGCCGGGCCTCAGTCTACCCAGTCGAGCCCGATTTCGCGGTACAGGCCGCGATCTTCCTCCCACTTGGGATTGACCTTGACGTGCAGGTACAGGTGCACCGGCACGCCGAGCAGCTTCGCGAGCTCGGCGCGGGCGCGGCTGCCGATTTCCTTGAGGCGCTGGCCGCCCTTGCCCAGCACGATCGCCCGCTGGGTGTCGCGCGCGACGAGGATCTGCTGGTGGATCTCGACCGAGCCGTCCGCCCGCTCGCTATACTTCTCGGTCTCGATCGCGCTGGCATAGGGCAGCTCGGCATGGAGCTGCAGGTAGAGCTGCTCGCGGGTCACTTCGGCGGCGAGCATGCGATCGGTCGCGTCCGAGACCTGGTCCTCGGGGAAATGCCACTCGCCCTGCGGCATCGCGCCGGCGAGCGCGGCCTTTAGTTCGGGGACGCCGTCGCCGGTCTGGGCCGAGACGAAATAGGTCTCGTCGAACGCCAGCGCCTCGTTGAGCTTGGCGGCATGGCCGAGCAGGCGCGGCTTGTCGGCGATGTCGACCTTGTTGAGGATCAGGATCTTGCGCCCCTTGCGGCCGCGCAGGCTGTCGATCACCGCATGGACCTTGGGGCCGATACCGCCCTTGCCGTCGACGACCAGCGCGACGAGATCGGCGCCATCGGTGCCGTCCCACGCCGCTGCGACCATCGCTCGGTCCAGCCGCCGCTCGGGTTCGAAGATGCCGGGGGTGTCGACCAGGATGATCTGGGTGTCGCCTTCGATGGCGATGCCCATCACGCGCGCGCGCGTCGTCTGCGCCTTGGGGCTGACGATGGCGACCTTCTGGCCGACCAGGGCATTGACCAGCGTCGACTTGCCGGCATTCGGCGCGCCGAGGATCGCGACGACGCCGCAGGATTGGGGGGTGGTGGGTTCGGTCATGGGTTCCGGTTGTACTGGGG
>NZ_QQWY01000031.1:0-59854 GCF_003950455.1 Sphingomonas sp. ABOLE | reverse complement strand
GTTGAAGATCAACCCGATCCGGACGCCTTGCGACCGCTGCGCGCCGTCAACTCCCTACTTGCCGCGTGACGTTCGCTATCCGTTCGCCCTTTCCGTGCAGATACGTCACTTTCGTGTAGTCACCCCTGGTAGCGGAGCTTGGCCTGGGGCGCGATGGCGCGGGTGCCCGCCAGCCGCACGCCATAGCTCTGGTTGGATAGGCGGAAGCCCTGCACTTCGGCCTCGTCCTGGTCGACCAGGTAGGCGAAGCCGGTGAGCAGGCCCAGCGGCGTCGCGGCACCGAGATTGGCGAAGACGTTGTGGCCGCCCACCCCGCGCTGCCGCACGCCGCGCCCCTCGGTCCCCCAGATGGTGCGGACGTCCCAGGCATAGGTGAGGTCGAGCTTCACGCCCTTTACCGGCACGATCTCGGTGCGGACGGCATCGAAGGTCTGGGCATTGTTGCGGATCTGCGCCGCCCCGACGAAACGCTCGTCGTCGAGCCCGATCCGCTGGCGGCCGGCGGTGACGGTCAGCGGCGCCGAGCGATATTGCAGCTGCGCGCGGTAGATCGCCACATTCTCGGGATCGCCGATCGTCGGCCGATTGGCCGGACCGTGCAGACCGTCATAATAATTGCCCACGACCGCAAGGTTCCCCTGCGCCTCGCCGAGCGCGACCCAGTGGCCGTGGGTCAGCTCGGCACCGGCACGGACGCGGATCGTCACGGCATCGGAGGCATTGGCGAACTCGGCCTGGTCGAGATGCTCGTAGCGCGTCCGCGCCTCGACGAGCGGCTTGATCGCGACCTCTTGGGCACAGGCCGGCCCGGCGGCGACCAGAGCAGCAGCAGTGGTAGTCCAGAAACGCATAGGCCCTCTTTCCGCGAAGCGGCGGCGCTATCGCTCCTGCCCGCTGGCTCCCAGTTACAAAGTTTGTCCGGCCTCGCGGCCGACACTAGTCCCGCCACTATTCTAGAGCGGTCGGCGGCAAATGGGGTTCGCAGGGGCGCGATAAGTACCGGGAGCGCGCGTGCAAGATCGAAGACGGCAAGGCCGGTGCCGGTCGCGCCACCGACATCCCTTTCTTTTCGACAATGCCGTGAGCGCATATGACGCGGCGACCACGCCCCGGGACGTGCAGATGGGCAAGACGATCAGCGCCTATCTCGCCAATTTCGTCAGGCAGGGTGACCCCAACGGCGGCGCCCTGCCGGCCCGGCCGCGCTTCACGGCGAAGGACGACGTGATCTTCGACTTCACTGCGGGCGGCAAGGCGCCAAGGGCGCGCGTGATTGTCACTCGCAACAGGAACATGTTGCTATTGCAGCCGCTTAGGCTTCAACTGCCACCAAGCTGGAGCATGCCCCATGTCGATTTTGGACCAGGCTATCGCCGCCATCACGCCGCCCGAAAGCGAACAGGATCGCCGCGAGGCGACCGCCAAGGCCGAAGCACTCGCGCGGCCCGGCGACTGGCTGTCGCAGATCCTCGGCCATCACCGCGAGATCGAGGCGCAATTCGAGCGGCTCCGCACGGCCGCCCCCGCCGAGCGAACAGCCGAGCAGAAGCGGCTGGGCCTGCTGCTCACCGCCCATTCGATCGCCGAGGAAGTGTCGGTCTACCCGGCGCTCGCCGCCGATCACCAGGTCGGCCATGCCGAACTCGCCTATCAGGAACAGTCCGCCGCCAAGATGGAGCTGGGGCTGCTCGAGCGGCTCGACCCCGCCAGCCAGGATTATCACGACAAGCTCGAGCACATCCGCGGCGCGGTGCTCCACCACATCTATTCGGAAGAAGGCACCTGGTATCCCAAGCTGATCGAGTCTGCCGGTCCGGCCGATCAGGCGCGTGCTACCGCGCGCTATGGCGAGGAATATGCGCGCTACATGGGGCAGGATAGCCAGCTCTTCACGCGCTGATACCCGGCCGGGGGACGGTAGATGCCGCCCCCGGAACGGATCGCCGGTTCCGGCGGTTCTGCCCCTTGTTCCGGATCGGCAACAAGGGGAATGGAATGCGCGGGCGGTGGTCTTCGGCGGTGCTGCTGCTCGCACTCGCCGCCTGTTCGGGCAAGCAGGGGGGCGGTGCGCCGCCGCATGCCAAGGACCGGATCGAGGTCAAGCCCGAACTGTCCACCCTCGCCCTGCCGCTGCAAGCCGATCTCGACGATCTCGCCGCCACGCTGGAACGCGCCGTGCCGCGCCAGCTCTGGGCGATCGACAAGCCCGACCAGCCCTGCGTACGCCCCAAGAAGCTCGACCTCGGCATCGCCAAGGTGAAGACGCCGACGATCAAGTGCCGCATCGTCGGCGAGGTCACGCGCGGGCGGATGACAATCGGTGGCCAGGGCCAGGTGATCCGGCTGGCGATGCCGCTCCACGCGGTGGTGCGCGCCGAGGATATCGGCGGGGTGCTCAAGCGCGAGACCGCGACGGCCGATGCGATGGCGCACGCCGTCGTCACGCTGTCGCTCGGGCCCGACTGGAATCCGCGCGGCAAGATCGACATCGACTATGACTGGGCCGATGTCCCCCATGTCGACATTCTCGGCCAGCGCATCGAGTTCACCGACAAGGCCGACCGGAAGCTGGCGCCGGTGATCGCCAAGCTGGAGCGCGAGCTGCCGGGCGAGCTGCAGAAGCTCGGCGTCCGCCAGAAGATCGACGAGGCGTGGCGTTCCGCCTTCACCACCCTGTCGCTCAACCGCGAGAACCCGCCGGTGTGGATGCGGGTGACGCCCAAGCAATTGCACTATGGCGGCTATGCCATCACCGGCAAGCGGCTGGAGCTGCGGCTGGGCATGGAAGCGATCACCGAGACCTTTGTCGGCCCGAAGCCCGCCGATCCGGCCCCCACCCCGCTGCCGCCGCTGCAGCCGCTGCAGGGCGAAACCGGCAAGGTCTCGCTGTTCCTGCCGGTGATCGCCGATTATCGCGAGCTGGAGCCGGTGCTGATGAAGGCGCTGGTCAAGCGCCAGGCCCGGCCGTTCGACGTGCCCGGCGTGGGCCCGGTGCGGGCCCGGTTCGAGAAGGCGACGATCTACGGCACCAAGGGCGGGCAGATGGCGGTGGGCCTGCTGTTCTCGGCCGAGGACGTGGCAGGCAATATCGGCCGGACGCGGGGCACGGTGTGGCTCACCGCCACGCCGGTCAACCTGCCCAACTCGCGCAAGGTCGACTTCCAGAATCTCGGCGTCAGCGGCACCACCGACATGACCGGCGGCGACCTCATCCTCCAGCTGATGAACGCGCCGGGGATGAGCGGCTTCATCGCCGCCGCGCTCAGCCAGAATTTCGAGCGCGATTATGGCGAGCTGCTCGGCAAGGTCAGCCGCGCGATCTCCAGCCGGCGCGAGGGCGTGCTGCGGATCGACGCCAAGCTGGAGCGCACCCGCACCGGCACGCTCCAGGCCTCTGGACAGGGGCTGTACCTGCCGGTCTGGGCCGAGGGCACCGCGACGGTGCGCCTCGCCAGCCCGAGCTCAGGCGGAGAGAAACACCACGCCCGGTAGCGCCACGCCCTTGGCGGCGGCGCCGAGCTTGCCGTCCGCGCCGATCGCCAGCCGGGCGATGTTGCCCGAGCGCTCGTTGGCGACGAGCATCTCGCGCGCGCCTTCGCGGAGCAAGAACAGCCGCGGCCAATGCCCGCCGCAGCCGGCATGCTGGAGCGGGGTCAGCCCGCCGTCGCGCTCGATCGCGAACACCGCGATGCTGTCGTGCCCGCGGTTGGAGATGTAGAGCCGCGTGCCGGCGGCATTCACCGCGATATGCGCGGCAGCGGAAGCGCCGGTGAAGCCCTTGGGCAGCGTCGGGAGCGTCGCCAGCGCGGTGAAGCGGCCATCGGGCAGCGCGCGCAGCACCGTCACCGTGTTGGCGAGCTCGGTGACCAGATAGGCGATCGGCAGCTTGGGATGGCGGGCGAGATGGCGCGGCCCAGCGCCCGCTTCGGTGCGATAGGCGATGCTGGTGTCGACCGCGCCGCCCGCGCCCAGTCGGTGCAGGAACACCGCGTCGGCGCCAAGATCGACCGAATGGAGCTGGTTGCCGCCGGAGAAGCCCACCCAATGCGCGTGCGGGCCGGCCTGGCGTTCGCGATTGGGGCCGCTGCCCGCGTGCTGGATGCGGCGCGCCTCGCCGACCAAGCGGCCGGTGCGATCGAGCTCGAACAGCGCGACCGAACCGGACGAGTAGTTGGCGACCGCGAGGTGTCGGCTATCGGCCGAAAGCGCGGCATGGCACGGGTCTGCGCCCAGCGTCGAGGCGGTGCCCAGCTTGGCGAGACCGGCCGTATAGACGCCCACCGCGCCCTGGGTCTGCTCGTCGAGCAGATAGCGCATGCCTGTCGTCGCCGAGCGGATGCCGAAGGACGCATTACGGATCGTCGCGACCGGCGTGCCGAGCCGCCAGCCCTGCGCGCCGTGCGTCAGCGGCACCAGCCCGGGTCCGCCCTCGTTGACATAGGTGCCGGCGATCAGGCCGCCGGTCGTGCGGGCGAGCAGCGCCGTCGGGCAGGCACCGAGCGCCACGGTGGCGCCGACCAGCGCGCGGCGCGTCAGCGGGAATGCGGAGATAGTCATATCCTATTGAAGCCTTTCGGTTTCTTGCCGTCAACGCTGAACCTTCGCCGATCTCGCGCGCTGAACCCGATGCAACAGGGAGCAGCGCCATGACCGACATACCCAGCCGCCGCGATCTTCTGAAGGGTGCCGCCGCCGCCGGTGCCGCTACTGCCGCCGGCCCCGCCTTCGCGCAAGCCGCGAACGGTGGACCGGCCCCCGATCCGCAGACCAAATATACCGACAAGCCCTTTCCCGAGCAGCGGCAGAAATGGCCGGCGCTCCAGCGCGAGATGAATCCCGTGCCCGATTGCGGCGAGCGCAGCTATCGCGGCTCGGGCAAGTTGACCGGCCGCAAGGCACTGGTGACCGGCGGGGATTCGGGCATCGGCCGCGCCGCCGCCATCGCCTTCGCGCGCGAAGGGGCCGATGTCGCAATCAACTATTTCCCGACCGAGGAGCCGGACGCGCAGGACGTCGCCAAGCTGCTCCGAGCCGAGGGCCGCAAGGTGGTGCTGCTGCCGGGCGACCTGACCGACCAGGGCTTCTGCGTCGATCTGGTGAGCCGCGCGCACCGCCAGTTGGGCGGGCTCGACATCCTGGTCAATAACGCCGCCTATCAGCAATCGAAGGCGTCGATCGACGAGATCAGCTTCGAGCAGTTCGACCGGACGCTGAAGACCAATCTCTACGCGATGTTCTGGATCACCAAGACCGCGCTGCCGCTGATGAAGCCGGGTTCGGCGATCATCAACACCGCTTCGGTCAACTCGGTCGATCCGGGCAAGGAACTGCTCGATTACGCCACCACCAAGGGCGGCATCGCGATCTTCACCAAGGGGCTGGCCAAGCAGGTCGCCAAGAAGGGCATCCGCGTGAACGCCGTGGCACCCGGACCGATCTGGACGCCGCTGCAGGTCGCGGGCGGCCAGCTGCCGGGCAAATTGGGCGAGTTCGGGCAGGACACGCCGCTCGGCCGCGCGGGCCAGCCGGCGGAGCTGGCGCCGCTCTACGTGGCGCTCGCCTCGAACGAGCTCAGCTACACCGATGGCAGCATCTTCGGCGCGAACGGCGGCACCGGCGCGATCTGACGCGGCGGTGCCGCGCGGGTCACTTCGGCATGTGGCCTAGCCGGAAGCTGATCGGCGCATCCTGCGCGGAGCAGGCAACGCCGTCTTCCGGCCGGTAGCTGCTGGTGTAGCGCAGGCCCTTCGCCATGTTGGTCGCGGCGTCGTCGAACACGAAGGCGGGGTAGGAACTCACCACCCGCGGCGCGATCGTCTTGCCGTCGGTGGCGACGTCGAACTCGGTGCGGACCCAGCCTTCGAAGCCCAGGCGCTGGGCCGTATCGGGGAAGGCATTGCTGAGGTCGCCGGTGCTGCGGACGGCGGGCTTGAGTCCCAGCAGCGCACATTGGCGGCTGGTGAGGCCGGTCTGCTCGAAGGCGCGCTGGGCAGCGGCGAGATCGCCGTTCTTCGCCGCGAGGTTCGCGCGCTGGAGCAGCGCCGCCACCTTGAGCGGGTGGCGTTCGGGCAAGCCTGGCGCCGCGACCACCGCTGCCAGCAGCGCGTCGGCATCGGACGGCGCGGACGTGCGGAAGCCGGGCATGGAGATCAGCAGGCGCAGCGTCGCCGCCGCCAGGGGATCGTTCTGGAATTCGGGCCGTGCCAGCAGGGCGCGTCGCGCCGACGTGCGCCCGCGATGACCGGCAGCCAGGTCACTTTTCTGCAGTTCCAGATAGGCGCGTGCCGCGGGCGGCGCGCCGAGCGCTTCGCCCCATGCGGCTGCCTCGACCGCGAACGTCTTCCGCTCGGCTTCGGGCACCACGCTGTTTTCGACCAGCGCGAGCGCGGCCGCGATCATGCCGGGGCGGTCGTCCTTCGAACGCGCAGCGGCGAGCGCGGCGCGTTCGAGCGGTGCCGCCTTGGCATCGGGCAGCGCCTTCCAGCCGGCATCCGCGACGCCTTTGCTCTCCAGCCACGCCTCGGCGGCGGCGGCGAGCGGCTGGCTGAGGTCGGGACGCTCGCCGGCATTGGTGCAGCGCATCTCGATGCGGGTGGTCAGGCGGAACAGCAGCGGAATGGCGCGGGCTTCTTCGGGCGCCCAGGACCAGCCGCTCACTTCGCGGGCAAAGGCGATCGCGGCGGTGCGACCGGCCGGCGCATAGATCGGCAGCACGCCGGCGACATGCCCGTCCTCGGCGAGCGAGAACTGGATGATCGCCATGTCGTCGGGCTTGAGCCCGGTTTCCGGGCCGCAGGCGGGCAGCGTCATGTCGCGGGCACGCTCGAAGGGCGACTTCTCGAAGCGTCCGGCACCGGTATAGGCGAGGTAGTTGCGGGCCGACTCCGCATCATGATTGAGCCAGGCAGCGATCGCCAGGTCCGAACGCGTCGCCAGGTCGGAAACGCCGACCTTCATCGTCAGGCCGCCCTGCTTGCGCAGGCTGTCCTTGAGTTCGGCATAGGCCTCGGGGACACGGCCGGCATTGAGCAGCGCGCGGGCATATTGGGTCTGCACCGCCGCCCGCGCCTTCTTGTCGAAGCTCGCATCGGCCAGCGCGATGCTCCGCGCTTCGGTCGCGTAGCGCAGCGCCTCGCCGTCCTGGTCGAACATCGTCACCTGGCTGAGCGCCATCAGCGGCTTGATTCGCTCGGCGCCGGCGGAAGAATCCAGCGCCAGCCGGTATTCGGCGGCGGCACCGGCATAGTCGAAGCGCAGCATCGCCACCTGGCCGAGCGCGAGGTGCGCCTGGCGGACCTCCTCGGCGAAACCCGCGCCCTTCGTGGCGAGTACCGGCAAGCCCCGGCGGATCGCCGCTTCGCCTTCATCGCCACGTTCGAGCTGCGCCAGGCAATAGCCCTTGCGCACGTCCACCGCCGCGCGGACGGTGGGGTTGGCCATCGCCTTGGCGTTTTTCTCGATTTCCTCGAACGTCTTCACGGCGTCCGCGCACTGGCCTTCGGCGCCTGCCTTGGTCGCCTGGTCGAACAGTTGCTGCAGCGTGGGTGCGGCGCTTGCCGCCTGCTGCCCGCCGGCCAGCAAAAGCGCGAGAATCAGCGAAGCCATTATGCTACCCCTCCCCCAAAGGAAGTGCCTTCCAATCATGATATGGCGGGATTGTCGAGCAAGATGCGTATATTGATCCAGCAACTTGGCAGGATCGCGTGCTTGCCGCTTCTATTCGGTGCTGCACCGTCTCCCGCAGGACCAGCCGAAAGCATTCTGCTGTTCGTCGCCTCCTGGTGCGCACCCTGCCACGGCGAACTGGCCCGGCTCGACGCGATCGGTCGCGGAGCGCAACCCTATCGCGTCCTCGTCGTCCCGTTCGACGACAGCCGCGCGACCCGCACGATGCTGGAGCGGGTGCCGCCCCCGCAACGCTGGCAGCCCGATCGCGCCACGCAGCGCCGTCTCGCCGCCGAAGTCGCGCGGCGCAGCGCCGGGCTGCCGTTCAGCCTCGCGCTCGATCGCGATGCGCAGATCTGCGCCGCGCACGCCGAGGCGCTCGACGCCGCGAGCGCCGCGGCGATGGTTGCCGCCTGCCGCCGCTAACCTCCGGTTAACCATAACCGCGAGCCGTCGATTAACCTTATCCCCTTAATAACCAAGACATTCCCAGATCGCGATCGAAGGAGCGGGGGGCGTGTCAAGCGTAACGAAACGAGCCTTGGCGGCAGGTGCCGCTATGGCGATGGCCATGCTGGCCGCTTGCGATGGCGGCGGCGGTGGCGGATCCACCGGCGGGCTGGTGTCCGCCCCTCCCAGCCCTGCACCGGCACCCGTCGCCGCGACGGCGCTCGACGATTCGGTCCGGCTCGCCCAGCAGGCGAGCTTCGGCCCGACGGTCGCGCTGGTCGACCGCATCCGCGCCCTCGGCGTGAACGGCTGGCTGGACGAGCAATTCGACGCCACGGGAAGCACCTATAGCGATCTTGCCGTCGACGTCCGCGCCGATTCCTGCGCCTCGGGCGACACCGCCTGCTCGACCCAGCGCTTCACCCGCACGCCGGTGGCGATGCGCTTCTATGCCGATGCGATCACCGCGCCCGACCAGCTGCGCCAGCGCGTCGCGTTCGCGCTGTCGCAGATGATCGTCGCGTCGGAAGCGGGGGTGCGCTCGACCGCAGGTATCGCCGCGTTCAACCAGCTGTTCCTTTCCAACGCCTTCGGCAATTATCGCGACCTGCTGCTCGGGGTGACGCTCAACGCCTATATGGGCGACTATCTCGACATGGCGGACAGCCGGAAAGGCACGCCCTCCGAGAATTACGCCCGCGAGTTCCTCCAGCTGTTCACCATGGGCCCGGACCAGCTCGGCATGGACGGCACCATCCAGCGCGACGCGAGCGGCGGCCCGATCCCCAACTATACTGCCGACGACATCCGCGACATCGCCCGCGCACTCACCGGCTGGACCTATGCCCGGGTCGGCAGCGCCGCGGCGAACGACGGCCAGGCGGTCGCCTATGCCCAGCCGATGATCCCGGCGCCGGCCCGCTATGACAGCGCGGAGAAACGCTTCCTCGGCACGGTTGTGCCCGCGGGTGCCACGCAGCAGGCGAGCGTGACGGCGGTGGTCGACGCCGCATTCAACCATGCCTCCACCCCGCCTTTCGTCGCGCGGCACCTGATCACCCATCTCGTCACGCCCAACCCCTCGCCTGCCTATATCGGCCGGGTCGCGGCGGTGTTCGCCAACAATGGCAGCGGCGTGCGCGGCGACCTCAAGGCGGTGGTCCGCGCGATCCTCACCGATGCCGAAGCGCGCGGGCCACAGCTCTCTACGCCGGGCAAGCTCAAGGAGCCGGTGCTGGCGATGACCAGCCTCGCCCGCGCGATCGGCTTCACCACCGACGGCTATGTCTTCCAGGTTCGCGACGCCACCTTCGGCCAGCCGGTGATGCGCGCGCCCTCGGTGTTCAACTTCTACCCGGACGATTTCCCATTGCCCGGCAGCGCGACGCTGCGCAGCCCCGCCTCCAAGCTGCTGACCAGCGCCAACCAGCTGCGGCTGCACAATCTGGTCTATGACTGGACGGTAAATGGCGATGCCGGTCGCGGTGAATATGCCGCGGCGGCAACCATCTCCGGCACGTCCGGCACCGCCCCGGTCTGGGCGGATTGGGAAGCGATCGGCGACAATGTCGACGCGATGGTCGACCGCATCGACCTGCTGCTGTTCGCCAAGGGTCTGAGCAAGACCCAGCGCGACGCGCTGAAGGCGGCGGGGACGGCGATCACCAACGTCGATCCCAAGCTGCAGGCCCGCAAGCGGGCACAGATCATGCTCTACATCGCGGCGACCAGCCCGATGTTCCTGGTCGATCGCTGAGGAATTTACCGATGACGCTTTCCCGTCGCGATTTCGTTCGCCTCACCGCCGGCACCGGCGCGCTCGCCGCACTGGGCCAGTTCGGCCGCACCGCCGCCATCGCCGCACCCACCGGCAGCTACCGCGCCATGGTCGGCATCTTCCTGTTCGGCGGCAATGACGGCTGGAACATGGTGATCCCCACCGATGCCCGGCACGCCACCTATCTGGCCTCGCGGGGCAGCGTCGGCATTCAGCGCACAGCGCTGACTCCGCTGACCAACAGCGCCTATGCGCTCCACCCCGCCATGGCGGCGCTGCGCCCGGTGTGGGACGAAGGCGCGCTGGGGCTGGTGCTCAACGCCGGCACGCTGTTCGCGCCGCTGACCAAGGCGACCTACCAGTCGCGCACCGATCTGCGCCCCGCCAATCTGATGAGCCACGCCGACGAGCAGGACCATTGGCAGGGCCTGCGTGCGAAAGAGACTAGCCGCGACGGCTTCCTCGGCCGCATCGCCGACAAGATGCCAGCGGGCTCGCTGCCGCCGGTGATGTCGCTGGCGGGATCTACCGTGGCGGTGCTCGGCCGCCAGACCACCCCGCTGATCCTGCCGAGCACCGGCGGCCTGCCCGCCCGCAGCGGCTTCACCGCCGGCAGCAGCGCCAAGAACAGCGCCATCACCGCGCTCGGCAGCAACGGCGACGGCAGCGCGATCCTTGACGGTGTCGCCCAGACGCTGACGCGCAACTATGAGCAGGCCGCGACGGCCAACAGCATCCTGGTCGGCACCGCGCCCACCGATGCCTATTTCGTCAATCCGACGACCGGCGCGGCGCTGACCAGCGATGTCGCCCGGCAGCTGATGGTCGTCGCGCGGATGATCGCGGCGCGCGGCACGCTGGGCCATACCCGGCAGAATTTCCTCGTCAGCCAGGGCGGCTACGACACCCATGCCGGCCAGGTGGGCGGCGGCACCAATGCAACCGGATTCCATGCCAACCTGCTCGGCGACCTCGCCAACGCCATGGCCGGCTTCCACAAGGCGATGGGCTCGCTGGGGCTGGCGGGCAACGTCACCAGCTTCACGATGAGCGACTTCGGCCGCACCTATCTCGGCAATGGCCAGAACGGCACCGACCATGCCTGGGGCAGCAACCATCTGGTGATGGGCGGCGACGTCGCCCCCGGCGCGGTGCTCGGCAGCTATCCCGACCCGGTGCTGGGCGGCGCGGACGACATCACCAAGGAGGGGCGTTTCGTGCCCGGCGTGGCGCAGGAGGAATATCTCGGCGCGATCGCCCGCTGGCACGGCGTCGCCGATGCCGACCTGCCTTACGTCTTCCCCAACTGGTCGACCTGGAGCAGCGCCGGGCGCGGGCCGCTGGCGCTGTTCAAGCCCTGAGACGCGCGAGGCCCGCACCGGCATCCAATGCCCGTCATCCCGGCGGAAGCCGGGATCCATTGGGGTCACCGTTTTCAGGCGTCGCGGAGCGTTACCGCTCCTCGTCCGGGTACGGCCCCTTGCCGCCTTCCTGGATGAACTGGTCGGTGCGCTGGTCGATCACGGTCAGCGGCACCGATCCGAGCTGCAGCATCGCATCGTGCCAGGCGCGGATGTTGAACTTCGGGCCGAGCGCCTTTTCGGCGCGGGCGCGGGCGTCGAGGAAGGCCAGCTCGCCCATGTAATAGCTCAGCGCCTGCCCCGGCCAGGCGATGTAGCGATCGACTTCGGTCTCGATCTCATGGTTGCTGAGCGCGGTGTTGTCGCGCAGGAAGGCCTGGGCCTGTTCGCGGGTCCAGCCCATCGCGTGGATGCCGGTATCGACCACCAGCCGCGCCGCGCGCCACATCTGGTAGCTGAGCATGCCGAACTGATCGTAGGGCGTCTCGTACATCCCCATCTCGACGCCGAGCTTCTCCGAATAGAGCGCCCAGCCCTCGCCATAGGCAGAGAGATAGGTGTCGCGGCGGAAGGGCGGCAGCGCCTTGTTCTCGCTGGCGAGCGGCATCTGGAAGGCATGGCCCGGCGCGCTTTCGTGCAGGGTCAGCGCGGTGAGCTGGTAGAAGGGCCGCGACTTGAGGTCATAGGTGTTGACCAGATAGACGCCAGGGCCCCCGCGCCCGCCGGTGTAGAAGGGGGCAAGGTCGTCGGGCACCGGAATGATCGCGAAGCGGCGGCGCGGCAGACGGCCGAAATATTGCCCGGCTTTGCCGTCAAACTGCTTGGCCGCCCAGGCGGCGTGGTAGAGCAATTCGCGCGGGGTCTTGGCGTAGAATTGCGGATCGGTGCGGAGGAAGTTGAGGAAGGCCGGCAGGTCGCCGTCGAACTTGGCCTCGGCCTTCACCGTCAGCATCTCGGCGCGGATCTTCGCCACCTCGCGCAGGCCGACGGCGTGGACCTGCTCGGCGGTCATGTCGCGGGTCACATATTCGCGGATCTTCGAGCGGTAATAGGCCTGGCCGTCGGGCAGCGTGGTTGCCGCAAGCTCGGTGCGGGCGCCGGGGATGTACTCGGTGCGCAGGAAGGTCAGCAGCTTCTGGTGTGCGGGCACCACCGCCTCGCGGATCGCCGCCGCGCCCTCGCGTCGCAATTCGGCCTGCACTGTCGCGGGGATAGCGCCGGGGAACTTCTTGAACGGCGTGTAGAACAGGTTGTCCTCGAGCGGCGCCTCGACCACCTGCGCCACGCCGATGTCGCGGCCGGTCAGCGTCACCTTGGGGGGCGTGAAACCGCGCGCCAGGCCCGCGCGCATATTGACGATGTTCTGGTCGAAATAGCGCGGCATGTCGCGCAGGGTCTTGATGTACGCGCGGTACTGGTCCTCGCGGACGAACGCGTCGCGCGCCGATCCGGCGATGTCGCTCCAGAAGCTGCTGTCCGAATTGAGCGGCTTCTCATAGTCGCGGAAGCGCTGGGCGGCGAGCAGCGCGTCGATCTGGCCCTTGTAGACGAGATAGTCGATCCGCCCCTTGGCGCTCAGCTTCGCCGGATCGATCGCGGCGAGCGCCTGCGCGGTCGCGGTCCAGCGCGCCAGCCGTGCGGCCTGGGCGGCGGGGCCGACATCGGGCAGACCGCCCTTGGCCGCGGGATTGTCCTCGCCGGGGCCCTGCTGCTCGACCCGCCACTTATACTCGCTGTCGATCAGTGCCTTGAGCCGGGCGTCGGCGCTCACCGGCTTGGGCGCGGGTACCGCGGCGGTGGCGAGCAGGGCGGCGGTGAGGAGGAGGATGGGCTTCATGACGTAAGGCTCGCTTCCAGCGCTAGAATGTCGGCATAGAGCTTGTCGGGGATGCGCACCCCCTCGGCAAGGCTGCGGGTGCGGGCGGCATAGCGGCGCGACGAGGGCAGCCGCGCGCCCTGCGCCTCGATGCTCTCGAACATCGCCTCGGCGCGCGCGAGATGCTCGAGCACCGCATCGCCGAGGAAGCCGGCCGGATCGATCGCGACGATCAGCTCGCCGCCGAGCGGCGAGGCCCCTGCCCCGCCGTCCGCCGCGATCGATTCCGCGCTGGTCATGTCGCCGATCAGCGGCCCGGCGACCAATTCGACCATCGCGGCGAGCGCCGATCCCTTGTGGCCGCCGAAGGTGCGCATCGCGCCGTCGAGGATCGCGGCCGGATCGCTGGTCGGGCGCCCCTCGGCGTCGATGCCCCAGTCCTCGGGCACGGCCTTGCCGGCGCGGCGGTGCAGCTCGATCTCGCCGCGCGCGACCATGCTGGTGGCGAAGTCGAAGACGAAGGGCGGCGCAGGCGCCGGGCGCGGCCAGCCGAACGCGATCGGGTTGGTGCCGAACACCGGGCGTATGCCCCCGGCGGGTGCCACCCAGGCATGGCTGGGGGTGAAGGCCAGCGCGACCAGTCCCTCTTCCGCCAGCGCCTCCACCTCGGGCCAGAGCGCAGCGAAATGGACGACATTGTTGAGCGCCAGCGCCGCGATGCCGCAGGCGCGCGCCTTGGCTATGAGCACCGGCTTGCCGACCTCGAACGCCAGCTGCGCGAACCCGCCCTTGCCGTCGACCCGCGCGAGCGCGCGTGCCGGCTCGGACAGCAGCGGCACCGCATCGCGCACCACCTTGCCCTTGGCGATGGTGTTGGCGGCGACGAGCAGCCGGTAGATGCCGTGCGAGGCGCAGCCGTCGCGCTCGCCCGCGACCATCGTCTCGGCCACGGCATCCGCATGGTCCTCGGCCAGGCCCGCGGCGCGCAGCACCCGGCGGGCGAGTGCAAGGACGTCGTCCAGCGTCAGTGCGACGCTGCTCACGGCTTGGCGGTGAGCAGCACGACGCCGAACACGGGGCCGGCGGTGTTGCGATCGTGCGGCACGAAGCGGACGCGGACGCTCTTCTTGCCCTTGGTCAGTGCCTCGGGAAGCTTGTAGGTCACGTCGAAGAACTTGCCCGGCGCATCCGTCTCGCCGAGATGCTGGGTGGCGATCTTCTGGCCATCGACGAGGATGTCGAAGTCACGGTCGCGCTCGCCGCCCCAATAGGTCGCCTGGAGCAGCAGCGGGCCGTCCTTCACCTTCATCGTGAAGTCGAACCAGCTGCCGGTGCGCGCATCGCGCCCCTGCCGCCCGCGATAGGCGACCGGATAGGACGCGCCCTCGGTGCGCAGGTCATGGTCGCGCTCGGGCTGCATCTCGCCCAGATGCATCACGTCGACCGAGCGGGCGGCGACGTCCTTGAGCCGAGCCTGTTCGGCGAGGAAGGCGGCCTCTTCGTCCTTCCACTGCGCCTCGCTGAAGCGCTTGAAATAGACCGCGCTGCGGCGCTCATATTGGCGGTAGAAGGGCACGAAGCGCAGGTCGCCCGGGCGCACCACGCCGCGCGTCTGGAAGATGGCCGGCTCGGCGGTCGGCGCGAAGCTGGCGAGCAGGTCCTGCCCGACCAGCGCGGGATCGGCGCCCGTCCACGGCGTCTCCGCCGCACCAAGGTCCCCCGCCAGCACCATCGGCCCGCGCACCACCGCGACGACGCTGTCGTCGCCCGGCGTGGCTTCGAAGCGGAGGTCCATCGGCAGCGTGATCGCCAACGCGTCGCCCGCCTTCCAGCTCCGCGACACCAAAGCATAGCCGCGCTCGAACCGGGCACCGGCCGGCGCGCCGTTCACCGTCACGATCGCCTTGCCCGCCGCCCAGCCGGGCACGCGCAGCGCCACCATGAAGCGCCCTGCCCGCGCCAGCCTTGCGAGCTTCAGCGTCGCGGTGCCCTCGAACGGATAGGCGGTGTCGAGCACGAACTGCGCGCCCTTCGCCTTCCAGTCGATCGTCGCGGGAATGTAGAGATTGACCAGGAACGCACCCTCGCCTTGCCAGAACGCCGCCTCGCCATGCTTGGCGTGACTCTCCATCCCCGAGCCGACGCAGCACCAAAATTCCTCGGCCTCGGGGCCGGCGAACTCGCGCTTGGTGCCGCTCATCAGCGGGGTCATGTAGGTGAAGCCGCCGGTCCTGGGGTCCTGCTGCGCCATCACATGGTTGAGGTGCGCGCGCTCGTAGAAGTCGAACAGCGCGCCGTCCGGCTGCCAGGCATAGAGATGGCTGGTCAGCTTGAGCATGTTGTAGGTGTTGCAATGCTCGCAGGTCTGCTCGGTGATGTGCTGGGCGATGCTGTCGGGTGCGGCGAAATATTCGCGGTCGGCATTGCCGCCGATGACGTAGCTGTGGTGCTGCGTCACCCGCTCCCAGAAGAAGCGCGCGGCCCGGGCGTCGCTGGCATCGCCGGTCAGCTCGTGGATCCGCGCCAGCCCGATCAGCTTGGGCACCTGGGTGTTGGCGTGGAAATTGGCGAGCTTGTCCTCGCCGGCCTTGAGCGGATCGAGCACGCGATCGTCGTAGAGCCGCTTCGCCACCACCATCCAGCGCGCGTCGCGGGTGCGGGCATAGAGCTCGGCGAAGCTCTCGTTGAGCCCGCCATATTCGCAGCCCAGCATCTGCTGCATCTGCGCGTCGTTGAGCGCGACGAACACCCGCTCGAAATAGCCGGCCAGCCCGAGCGTGACCTGCAGCGCCTGGGCATTGTTCCAGCCGGCATGGACGTCGAGCAGCCCGGCGAACAGCTTGTGCACGGTGTAGAGCGGCGACCAGGAGCCGTTGAGATCGAACCCGCCCGACTTGATCTCGCCGCGCATGATCTCCTGGAAGATCACTTCGCCGTCGCTGATCTTGCCGTCGCGCTTGCGCCCGAGCGCGCCGACATAGCCGGTGCCGCGCTTGGCCTGCGCCTCGGCCAGCTCGGCGACGATATAGTCGGCGCGGTGGCGGAGTTCGCCATCGCCGGTCTGCTGCCAGCTGAGCACCAGCGCCGAGAGATAATGGCCGAGCGTATGGCCGGCGATCGTGTCGCTCTCCCACCCGCCATAGAGTGCGCCCTTGGGCTGCAGCCCGGCATAGAGGCGGAAATTGTGGAGCAGGCGATCGGGATCGAGCCGGAGCAGATAGCGCTGGTTGACCTGGACCGCCGTGGCATAGTCCGAAGGCGCGAGCTTGATCGCGGTGAGCGGCAGCGGGTCCAGCTTCTGCGGCAGCGCGGTCGCATCCGCTGCACGCGCGAATGCCGGCGCCGCGCCTGCGCCCGCCACGAGCAAGGCGCTTCCGGCGCTTGTCAGCATTTCCCGTCGCGTACGCCGCATCGCTCTCTCCCCTCAGTAATCGTATACGATCTACGGAGGCCGTGTCGGCGGGTCAAGCGCTTAGCTGCACGGCATCATATACCGTATAACATTCTTGACCGGATTGCTGCGGCATGGTCTACCCACGCGCAAGGGGGAATAGCGAATGCTCTTACCAGCTCGGCTCGGCAGGAACAGCGCCTTGGCAGCATGGGCGCTGCTCGCGCCTGGCATGGCGGCGGCGCAGACCGATGCGCCGATCGAGGCCCGCTATGCCGCGGCCGATCGCTATCTGGGCGACGGGCTCGCCAAGCTGATCGTCGACCGCAGCCTGCGCGCGGGCTTCACCACCGACAGCGCAGGGATCGTCTATCGCCATGGTCCCGAGGGCGCGCGGATTGTCGCCTATTACGACCTCGCCACCGGCCAGTCGCGCGCGATCGCCCCTGAAGCGGCGCTCGCGGCGGCGCTGGCCAAGGCGCTCGACAAGCCGATCAAGCCGGCCGCGCTGCCGATCGAGGACCCGAAGCTCGAGGGCGGCGCACTGCAGTTCAGCGCGTTCGACAAGCGCTGGACCTGGGCCGCCGACGGCACCCTCACCCCCGCCGCGAAGGGCGCAGCGGACGGCGAGGAGGCGCTCTCGCCCGATGGCCGCTTCCGCATCGTCTCGCGCAACTCCAACCTCTACGCCGTCGAGGTGGCGAGCGGCCGCGAAGTCGCGCTGACCGAGGACGGCACCCGCGACCAGCCCTATGGCCGTGGGATCCCGGTGCTCGCCGACATCCTGGCGCAGGGGACCGAGGATCCGACGATGCCGGTCTCGGTCCGCTGGTCGCCGGACAGCAAGCGAATCCTCACCTGGCGGCTCGACACGCGCGACGTGATCCGGCTGGGGATCGTCCAGGCGACGCCGCCGGGCAGCCTCTACCCGCGCACCTTCCGCTATATCTACCCGCTCGCCGGCGCCGAGAAGCTTCCCCAGGCGACGCGGCTGGTGATCGATGTCGAGCAGGCGCTGCGCCGCCGCAAGGCGCGGCTGGTGCCGCTCGCCATCCCGAGCGAATCGCTGCTCTATCCCTATGATCCGGACATGGCCTGGGTGAACGG
This sequence comes from Sphingomonas sp. ABOLE, assembly GCF_003950455.1. Taxonomy (NCBI): domain Bacteria; kingdom Pseudomonadati; phylum Pseudomonadota; class Alphaproteobacteria; order Sphingomonadales; family Sphingomonadaceae; genus Sphingomonas; species Sphingomonas sp. ABOLE. The sequence continues at coordinate 42,287 of NZ_QQWY01000031.1, read as the reverse complement.
CCAGGTCCGCGCGCAATGGACCGAGCGCGGCTACAAGCAGCTCGTCGTCTACAAGGCCGATCCGGAGACCGGCGCCGCAACGGTGGTCGCGCGCGAGGCGCTGACGCCCAGCGTCTCAGTGGTGTCGAGTTCGCTCCAGCCCGCGCCCGAGCTGGGCGGCGAGCTCGTCGTCTCCGAACGCAGCGGCTGGGCGCAGCTCTATCTGGTGCGCCCCGATGCGCCCGACGGCGGCATCCCGCTCACCCGCGGCGAGTGGGAAGTGATCGGGGTCGACCATGTCGATGCGGGAGCGGGCGCCATCCTGGTGCGCGGGGTCGGCCGCGAGCACGATCGCAATCCCTATTACACCGCGCTCTACCGGGTCGGCATCCACGGCGAGCAGCCGCTGCTGCTGACGCCCGAGCCGGTGCAGCACGACGTGCAGGTCGCCCCAGACGGCAAGACCTTCCTCGATGTGCTGTCGACGCCCACGATGCCCAGCCGCACCGTGCTGCGCAGCGCGACCGACGGCCGCATCCTCGCCGAGCTCGGCCATGCTGATCCGACCGCGCTGCTCGCCAGCGGCTATCGCATGCCCGAGCCGTTCCAGGGCGTCGCGGCGGACGGCAGGACGCCGATCTACGGCATGATCTACCGCCCCGCGCGCTTCGATGAGAACCGCCGCTATCCGGTGATCGACAATGTCTATACGGGGCCGACGACCAGCCAGGTGCCGGTCAGCTGGACCGCAACCGTGGGCGCCGCCGGCTCCAGCGTCGCGCAGCTCGGCGCGATCGTGGTGATGATCGACGGGCGCGGCACCTCGCGTCGCGGCCGCGCCTTCCGCATGCGCGCCTATCAAAATCTGGGCGAGGTCGGGCTCGACGACCATATCGCGCTGATCCGCCAGATGGCCGAGCGCTATCCCGAGTTCGACCTGTCGCGTGTCGGCGTGTTCGGTGGGTCGGCGGGCGGCTATGACGCCGCGCGCTTCGTGATCCGCCGGCCCGGTTTCTTCAAGGTCGGGGTCGCTTCCTCGGGCAACCACGACCTCCGGCTCGACAAGGCCTGGTGGCCCGAAACCACCATGGGCGCCGCGAGCCCCAATGACTGGGCGCGCAACTCGAACATGGTCGCCGCGCCCAATCTCGGCAGCCACCTGCTGCTGATGCACGGCGACATCGACGACAATGTCCCGGTGACCGAAAGCTTCCAGCTCGCGACCGCATTGATCTGGGCGGGCCGCGACGTCGACATGGTGGTGCTGCCCAACACCACCCATGCGGTCTACCAGCCCTTCTTCTGGCGCAAGTTCCGCGACTATTTCGTCCAGCACCTGCTCGGCGAGGCGCCCCCCGCCGATATCGGTTTCGACACGCCCGCCTGGCGCGAACAACTGCCGCTGCTGCGTCCCGAGAAATGAGGTCCCCGATGCGTGCCCCCCGCCTGTTCCTCGCCGCCGCCGCGCTCGCCGGGGTGAGCAGCCTGCCCTTCGCCGCCCCGCTGCTCGCGCAGGAGAAGGCGGCGAAACCCGTCTATCCGCCGATCCGGACCACGCCGGTGCGGGTGGGGGCCTTCCTGCTCGAACTGCGTAGCGACACCGGCACGCTGGCGCGGCTATCGCCGGCCGCCGAACCGGGGTTCGACTTCGTGCCCGGCGGCCGTGAAGCGGAGCGGCAGGGCGACGGCTTCAATCATGTCGGCGATCTCAACCTCCGTCTGCGCACCGCGGGCGGGGCATGGCAGGACTTCGCCTCGGCGCGCGCCCGCAAGCCGATCAAGCCCCTCCCCCTCGCCCCCGGCGTGTTCGCCGCGGCGGACATCACCGCGAGCATGGGCGAAGGGCTGCCGCTGCGCATCGAGCGGCGTTGGGTGGATGCGGCGGGGGTGCCGGTGCTGCGCTTCCGCATCGTCAACACCTCCGCCGCGCCGGTAGAGATCGGCGGGCTGGGCATGCCGATGGTGTTCGACAACATCCTGCGCGACCGCACGCTGGAAACCGCGCATGCGCAGGCGAGCTTCGTCGATCCCTATATCGGCCGCGATGCCGGCTATCTCCAGGTCACCCGGCTGAACGGCAAGGGCCCGGCGCTCTTGGTGCTCCCAGACGGCCGCACGCCGCTGGAGAATTATGCGCCGCTCAAGAACCCGAGCGAGCCCGGCGCGATCTTCACCGACAAGAGTCCGCGCAGCCAGGTCTCGGAAGGCTTTTACGACTGGACGGTCGCCTCCAAGGGCTTTGTCGAGCAGGAATGGCGCACGGCGGGCGAACAGTGGAATCCGCCGACCAGCTTCACCCTCGCCCCCGGCGAAAGCCGCACGATCGGCGTGCGGCTGGTGCAGGCGCCGTCGATCCGCGGCATCCAGTCCGCGCTCGTCGCGCAGGGCCGGCCGGTAGCGCTGGGCGTGCCGGGCTATGTCGTGCCGAACGACCTCGAAGCATCGCTCTTCCTGAAATATGCCCAGCCCGTGGCCAAGCTGGACGTCTCCCCCGCCGGGGCGATGACGGTCACCGCGGCAGGCGTCGTGAACGGCTGGCGGCGCTATGCCGTGCGGGGGACCGGCTGGGGCCGCGCGCGCGTCACCATCACCTATGCCGATGGCAGCGTCCAGACGGTGCAGTATTTCGTCACCAAGCCGCTCGAGCAGACCATGGCCGATCTCGGCCGCTTCGCGACAACCAAGCAATGGTTCGACGATCCCAAGGATCCGTTCGGCCGGGGCCCCGCGATCCTCAGCTACGACCATGAAGCGGGCAAGATCCTCACCCAGGAACCGCGTGTCTGGATCGCCGGCATGAGCGACGAGGGCGGCGCCGGCGGCTTTATCGCCGCGATCATGAAGCAGCTCGACAATCCCGACCCGGCCGAGGTCGAGAAGCTGGAGACGCTGGTCGACAAGACGATCTTCGGCAAGCTCCAGGTCGCCGGCGGCGAGCATATCGGCGGGGTCAAGAAGAGCCTGTTCTACTACGACCCTGCCGCCTTTCCCGGCTATTACGACGCGGCTGCGAACTGGAAGACCTGGACGAGCTGGTCGAAGAAGGACGCCGAGGATCTCGGCCGCTCGTTCAACTACCCGCATGTCGCGCTGGGCTATTGGACGCTGTACCGGCTGGCGCGCAACCATCCGGGGCTGGTCACCCATCACGACTGGCGCTGGTATCTCGACCATGCCCGGATGACGATCGTCGCGATGATGCGCGATGCGCCCTATTACACCCAGTTCGGCCAGATGGAGGGCGAGGTCTTCGTCGACATCCTCGAGGATCTCAAGCGCGAGGGGATCGCCGACGGCGCCGCGCAGATCGAGGCGCTGATGAAGAGCCGCGCCGATCACTGGGCGAGCCTCGCCTATCCGTTCGGCAGCGAGATGGCGTGGGATTCGACCGGCCAGCCCGAGGTGTATTCCTGGATGCGCTATTTCGGCCATCCGAAGCAGGCCGCCGAGACGGTGGAAGTGATCCTCGGCTACGACCCGCTGATCCCGCACTGGGGCTATAACGGCAATGCCCGGCGCTATTGGGACTTCCTCTATGGCGGCAAATATCCGCGGATCGAGCGCCAGATCCACCATTATGGCTCGACCAACAACGCGCTGCCGCTGTTCGAAGCCTTCCGCGCCAACCCCGCCGACCTGCACCTGCTGCGCGTCGCCTATGGCGGGCTGATGGGCGGTATCACCAATATCGATCGCGACGGCTTCGGCTCCGCGGCATTCCACAGCTGGCCCGACCGCATGGCATGGGACCCGTACACCGGCGACTATGGCTCGGGCTATTTCGCCCATGCCTATGGCGCTGCGACCTATCTGGTGAAGGACCCGGTGTTCGGCTGGCTCGGCTATGGCGGCAATGTGCGCGTGACCACCAACGCAGTGACGATTGCGCCCAAAGACGGCGCGCGCAGCCGGCTTTTCGTCGCCCCCGCCGGGCTGTGGATCACGCTGGAGGTGGGCAAGATTGCGCAGGCGCGCTATGTGCCCGCTACCGGCGTGATCACGCTCACCCTCGACCCGCGCAGCGCGATGGCGCCGCAGGCGCTGGTGCGGCTGGAAAAGACCACCGCCGGGCGCGGCTACCGCGTCGAAGGCGGCACGCCGGAGCGGGGTGCCACCGCACTGTCGCTCGGCGCGGGACCGACCGAGGTCCGACTGGTACCCCGCGGCTGAGGGCGATCAGAAGCGCGAGAGGGTGAACCGATCCACGTCGAGCGCCCCGCCTGACGCGCCCGGGTTGAAGCAGGACAGCGCGAACTGCACCCCCTGGAAGGTGCCGGTCCGCCAGTCATAGACCAAAGGCACGGTGCCGCCGAGCGGGGTGAAGCTTCGGCCGTCCTCGCTGTACGAGAGCAATGCGGTCGCCGCGGTGAAGTCCATCTCGGTGCGCAGCCACAGCCGCAGTGCCCTGGTCGGGATCGCGGCGACGCGGATCTCGGTCTTCGGCCCGGCAGTGGTGGACTCGGTCACCCGCATCGACAGCGCGCGGCTGCCGTCGGGCTGGCCGACCAAGGCGATCTCCGCGCTGTACTTGCCGAAGGTGCCGAAGCCGCACACGTCGCCCGGCCGGATGCCGGCGGGGTCGACCACGACCTCCCCGCGCGAGCGCGGCGCCTGCCCCTTCTGCACCAGCGTGTTGCGCGCCCACCAGAACTGGTCGGCCTGGACCGCGCGCAGCCGCAGCCAACCGCGCCGGGCGGTGAGCGACCAGTAGGAATCGAGCGGATTGTGGTTCCACTGCCACTGGCGGCCGAGCGTCGCGGCGGTGAAATCGTCCGAGGCGGGCGGCTCGGTGAAGCGGCCACCCTGGATCGGCTTGCGCGCGCGATCGGGCACGCGGCCGGGCTGCTCGGGCGTGCCCCAGACCGGCCAGCCGTCCTGCCAGAAGACCGGGCTGATGTTGGTGACCCGGCCGATCGGGCCGGAATCGCGCATGACGAAGCCGACGTCCCGGCCGTCCGCCAGATCGACCAGCGCGCCCTGATGGCCGCCGGTCGTGTCGTCGATCTGTGGCTTCGTCTCCCACGGTCCGTCGAGGCTGCGGGCGCGGGAGACGGTGAGCGCCAGCTTGTTGGGGATGGCGTTGAACAGATAATACCAGCCGTTCCGCTTGAGCAGCTTCGACCCTTCCGCGCCCTTGTTGTAGTAGATCACCCGGCTGGCGGTGATCTTCGAGGCGGTCTTGTCGAGCGTGTGGAGCGTGATCGTGCCGTTGGTGCCGATCGAGGTGGCCAGATAGACCTGCCCGTCCTCGTCGAAGAACAGCGCCGGATCGAAGGCGGCGCGGTCGAGCTCGGCATAGGTCCAGGGGCCGCGCGGATCCCGCGCGCGGTAGATGCGCGTGTTCTGCCGGATCGGCGTGACCGCCAGATAATAGATGCCGGCATGGTAGCGCAGGCTGGGCGCATAGACCCCGGCGCGGTACGAGCCGCCGTCCTTGAGGTCGAACTCGGCGGCGCCGGTCAGCTTCGGAATGACGTGGCTGAGGATGTCCCAGTTCACCAGGTCGCGCGAATGGAGGATGGTGAGGCCCGGCACATTGGCGAAGGTGGTGCTGGCGAAATAGAAGTCCTTGCCCACCCGGATGATGTCCGGATCGGGATAGTCGGCATTGAGCGGCGGGTTGCGATAGGTCCCGTCGCCCTGGTCCGAGCGCCAGACCTGGGCGGAAGCGGCAGCCGGCAGCAGTGCCGCGGCGACAGTCGCGAGGAGGAGCCGCCGAATCACTGCGCCATCGGCCCGATGAGCGTGCCGACGAACCCGGTGGCTTCGTGCGTGCTGAGGAAGCGCGCGTCGAGATCGCGCTTGAGCGTGCCCTTGCTCGCGCCGCTGGCATAGTCGAATGCCATGGTGCCGCCGGTGATCCGCAGCGTCAGCGTGACCGGCGCGGTGCCGGGCAGCGGGGTCGAGGCGACCAGCTGCTCGTCGCCCTTGGCGCGGGTGTAGAGCGCCAGCGTCCGCGTGCCGCCGTTGTTGGTCAGGCCGTAGAAGAGATAGTGGAGGTCGCTCTGCACCGCCGCGAGGCCCGCGCGTTCGCCGGGCTTGGTGGGGGCATAGCGCACCGTCACGCTGACGGTGGCGTTGGCATGCTGCTGGCGGCGTCCGACGAAGCCGGGCACCTGGTTGAGATCGCCGAGCGGCGCGGGTCTGGTGATCACCAGCTCGCCGCGCTCGACCTTGTAAAAGGGCGTCTTGGGCGTGCGGATGCCGATCCATTGCATCGACAGCTTGTTGCCGGCGAAGCGGTCGACATAGCTGAAGTCGCCGCTGGTCGGCAGCCCGGGCGCGGCCTGTGCGGGCAGGTTGGGTGCCCTGGCCACCATCGGGACCGGCTTGCCGTGCGGCAGGATCATCGGCCAGCCGTCCGTCCAGGTGACGGGCAGCAGAAAGGTCTCGCGGCCGGTATTGTAGAAGTCGTCGGCATAGGGGCGCACCCCGAGGAAGGTCGCCCACCAGTCGCCCTTCTGCGTCTGCACCAGCGTGGCGTGGCCGGTGGAGGTCACCGGGTTCGGGCGGTTGGGGTCGAGGTCGCGCTGGGTCAGGATCGGGTTGCCCGCGAACGGCACATAGGGGCCGAGCAGGTCCTTCGACCGGAACACCACCTGCGAATGGTTGACGCTGGTCCCGCCCTCGGCGGCGGTGAGATAGTACCAGCCGTCTTTCCTGAAGATATGCGGCCCCTCGATCCACACCGGCTTCTTGGTGATGTCGACCCCGCCGTTGATCAGCTGGGCGCTGGGACCGACCATCTTGCCCGCGCGCCAGTCATATTCCTGGATCCAGATCGCGCGGTGGCCCTCGTAGCGGGGCGGCTCGTCGGGGGCGCGGTTGTTGACGATATAGGCCTTGTCGCCCTCCCAGGTGATCGAGGGATCGATGCCCTCGAACGGCAGCCAGATCGGGTCCGACCAGGGCCCGCGGGGGTCCTTGGCGGTGATCACGAAATTGCCTTTGCAGCTCACGCAGGTGTTGACGATGTAGAAGGTGCCGGCGTGGTACGAGATGTCCGGCGCGAACACCGCCTGCGAGGTGCGCATGCCGGTGAAATCGAGCTGGCCCGGCCGGTCGATCGCATTGGCGATCTGGGTCCAGTGGACCAGGTCCTTCGAATGGAAGATCGGCAGCCCGGGATAATGGGCGAAGGACGAGAGGACGAGATAATAGTCGTCGCCGACGCGGGTGACCGAGGGGTCCGGGTAGTAGCCGGAGAGGATCGGGTTGCGATATTCGCCGGGGCCGGGCTTGACCGACTCCATCGCATGGCCCGCATAGCGGAAGTCGCTGAACCGCGCGGGCGCCTGGGCGAGCGCGGGCGCTGCGCTCGCGCCCATCAGCACCGTCGTCGCGACGATCTTCGAAATCTTCATAGCACCCCCTCGCATCCGCTTTCGCAGGTTCGGTTTTCGCGGCCACCGTCGGGCAGCCTGCAACACCGGTAGCGCTACCATAAAGGCGTGTGCGCGGATGACCAGCCTCAACCTGCGAGGGCGTTCGCTTCAAGCCATTGCCGCAGCTCGCCCACCACCGCCTCGGGCGCCTCGACGGGCAGCATGTGCCCCGCCCCGGGCAGGATGCGGATCGTGGCGTGCGGGGCGAGCGCATGCATCGCGGCGTGCTGCGCGGGCGGCGACCAGCGGTCATGGTCGGCGGAAAGCAGCAGCACCGGGCCGGCATAGCCCGCCAGCACCGGACCGGCGTCGGCACGCCCGAGCAGCGCCGCGATCTGTCCGAGATAGGCATCGAGCGGATAGGCCTCGACCATGGCGCGCAGCGCCGGCATCAGCGCCGCGATCCGCTCCGGCGCCGCGCCCATCATCGGCGGCAGCCACCCTTCGGCAAGTGCGGCCATGCCGTGCGTGCGGGCGATCTCGATCATCCGCTGCCGCCCCGCCGCCTCGCCTTCCGCGGGCGGATGCACCCCGGTATTGGCCAGCACGAGTCCCGCAACCCGTTCCGGCGCCTGGCGCACCGCCTCGAGCGCGACCCGCCCCCCCATCGAGTGCCCGACCAGCACCAGCGGGCCTTCGGTCTCTACCAGCACCTGCGCGGCCATGTCGGACAGGGCATCGAAGCCCGGAAAGGCGAAGACCCTGCCCGGCAGCACCTCGGCCACCGGCGACCAGATCCGCGCATCGCTGAGCAACCCACAAAGATAGACGCGCTGCGGCACCGTGCTTGTCATGCGACCTCTCCTCCCAGGCGTTGTCCCGGCCGATCGAGACCTAGGAGAGGCCGCCGCCGCAGTAAACAGGCGGGCCTACACGCACGTATAGCAGCTGGAACGCCGGGCGCGCTGTACCGTTCGGCCATCATGGTTTCTCTCGCTGATGCCGAACGCCTGAAGCGCGCCGCCGCCGCTACCGCGATCGAGGAGGTGCGGGACGGCATGGTCGTCGGGCTCGGCACCGGCAGCACCGCGGCGCACGTCGTGGAGCTGCTCGCTCCCCGCGTGGCGGCCGGGCTCGACATCATGGGGGTTGCCACTTCGCGCACCACCGAAGCCGCGGCCCGCGCGGCCGGCATCCGGCTGCTGGCGCCGGACATGCTTGCCGAGATCGACCTCTGCATCGACGGGGTCGACGAGATCGATGCGCAGTTGCGCGCGATAAAGGGCGGGGGTGGCGCGATGCTGCTCGAGAAGATCGTCGCCGCGCTCGCCCGTCGCAACATCGCCATCGCCGATGGCTCGAAGCAGGTCGCGCGGCTCGGCGGCCGTGCGGTGCCGATCGAGATCCTGCCGGCCGCGCGGGGGCTGGTCGCCGCCGAGATAGCGCGCCTCGGCGGCACGGCCGAGCTGCGCCTGCGCGACGCTGCGCCCTGGGTGACCGACTGGGGCCATCGCATCCTCGACGCGCGCTTCCCCAATCTCGACCATCTACCAGCGCTCGCCCGCGCCCTTTCCGAAATCCCCGGCGCGCTCGGCCACGGCCTGTTCCTCACCGAGATCGACGCGCTCTACGTCGCCCGATCCGACGGAGTGAGCCGTCAGGAGCGGCCGATAGAGGAATAAAATTGCAGCCATTTGCGAACCCACCCGTTGCACCGCGACGAACGGAGTTGCCTGATCCATGTCCGACCTCGACCAGAAGATCCACGAAGACGGCTCGCCCGATCGCCTGGCGATCGATACCATCCGCACGCTCAGCATGGACGCGGTGCAGAAGGCGAACAGCGGCCATCCCGGCACGCCGATGGCGCTGGCGCCGGTGGTGCACACGCTGTGGAGCCAGTTCCTCCGCTACGATCCCGCAGCACCCGACTGGCCCAATCGCGACCGTTTCGTGCTGTCGGTCGGCCATGCCTCGATGCTGCTCTATGCGGTGCTGCACCTGGCCGGTGTGCGCGAGATCGATGCCGACGGTCAGCCCACCGGCAAGCCCGCAGTGAGCCTCGACGACATCAAGCAGTTCCGCCAGCTTTCCTCCAAGACCCCCGGCCATCCCGAATATCGGATGACCACCGGCGTCGAGACCACCACCGGTCCGCTCGGCCAGGGTTGCGGCAATTCGGTCGGTATGGCGATCGCCGAGCGCGCGGTCGCCGCCCGCTACAATCGCGACGGCTTCGACCTGTTCGACCATGACGTCTATGTCCTGTGCGGCGACGGCGACATGATGGAAGGCGTCTCGGGCGAAGCGGCGTCGATCGCCGGTCACCTCAAGCTTTCCAACCTCTGCTGGATCTACGACAGCAACCATATCTCGATCGAGGGCAGCACCGATCTCGCCTTCGACGAGGATGTCGGCCAGCGCTTCCAGGCCTATGGCTGGAACGTCCTCCATGTCGAGGATGCCAACGATACCGCGGCGCTGGCAGAGGCGATCGCCACCTTCCGCGCGACCAGCGACGCGCCGACCTTCATCGTCGTCCATTCGGTGATCGGCTGGGGCTCGCCCCGCGCTGGCAGCGAGAAGGCGCATGGCGAGGCGCTGGGCGAGGACAATGTCCGCGCGACGAAGAAGGCCTATGGCTGGCCCGAGGACGCGCAGTTCCTGGTGCCCGAGGGCGTCGCCGAGCGCTTCGGCGCAGCGGTCGCGGATCGTGGCAAGGCGGCGCGGGAAGCATGGGAGCAGCTGTTCGCGCGCTACCGCGAGGCCTTCCCGCGGGAAGCCGCCGAGATCGACGAGCTCCGCCGCGGCAAGCTCCACAATGGCTGGCAGCAGGCGCTGCCGAGCTTCGATGCGGACGCCAAGGGCCTCGCCTCGCGCGACAGCAGCGGCAAGGTGATCAACGCGGTCGCGCCGCACCTCCCCGCGCTGCTCGGCGGTGCGGCCGACCTTTCGCCCTCGACGAAGACCGACATCAAGGGTGCGGATTCCTTCGAGGCCGATAATTATGGCGGCAAGAACCTGCATTTCGGCGTGCGCGAACATGCGATGGGCTCGATCGCCAACGGCATGGCACTCAGCTATCTCCGCCCCTACACCGCCACCTTCCTAGTCTTCGCCGATTACATGCGCGCGCCGATCCGCCTCGCGGCGATCATGGAGCTGCCGGTGGTCTTCGTGTTCACCCACGATTCGATCGGTGTCGGCGAGGACGGGCCGACCCACCAGCCGATCGAGCATCTCGCCACGCTGCGCGCGATCCCCGGCCTCGACACGATCCGCCCGGGCGATGCCAACGAAGTCGCGGTCGCCTGGAAGGTGGCGCTCGAGCACAGCCAGGAGCCGACCGCGCTGATCCTCTCGCGCCAGGCGATCCCGACGCTGGACCGCAGCAAATATGCCTCGGCCGAGGGTGTGGCGCGCGGCGGCTATGTGCTTGCCGATGCCGAGGGCGGCGTGCCGGAGGTGATCCTGATCGGCACAGGCTCCGAGCTGCCGATGGTGGTCGAGGCGCATGAGCGGTTGACCGCCGAGGGCGTGCGCTCGCGCGTCGTCTCGCTGCCCAGCTGGTACCTGTTCGAGAAGCAGGACCGCGCCTATCGCGAATCGGTGCTGCCGCCCAACGTGATGGCGCGCGTTGCGGTCGAGCAGGCCGGGTCGATGGGCTGGGACCGCTATGTGACCAGCAGCGGTGCCATGATCACCATGTCGACCTTCGGCGCCTCCGCCCCGCTCGCCAAGCTGCAGGAGAAATACGGTTTCACCGTCGACAATGTGGTGAAGGTCGCGCGCGACGTGCTGGAGCAGGCCAAATGAGCACCGACAGCAAGCTCAAGCAGCTCCACGCAGCCGGCCAGGCCGCGTGGCTCGATTTCGTCGACCGCAGCTTCCTGCGCGACGGCGGCCTGCGCAAGCTGATCGAGCAGGACGGCCTGACCGGCGTCACCTCCAACCCGTCGATCTTCGAGAAGGCGATGGGGCATGGCGACATCTATGACGAGGGCTTCAACGCCTTCCTCGGCGCCGGCGACGCCAGCGTGGCCGACGTGTACGAAAGCCAGGCGATCGCCGACATTAAGGCGGCGGCGGCCGATCTGCGCCCGGTCTATGACCGGCTGGGCGGCCGCGACGGCTATGTCAGCCTCGAGGTCTCGCCCTATCTCGCCAACGGCACCGAGACGACGATCGAGGAGGCCCGGCGGCTCTGGGAGCATGTCGACGAGCCGAACCTGATGGTGAAGGTGCCCGGCACTGAGGCCGGTGCCCCCGCGATCCGCCAGTTGATCGAGGACGGGATCAACATCAACGTCACGCTGCTGTTCTCGCAGGAAAGCTACCAGGCAGTCGCCGAAGCCTATCTCGCAGGATTGGAGGCGCGGCTAGCTGCAGGGCAGCCGATCGACCGGATTGCGAGCGTTGCCAGTTTCTTCGTGAGCCGGATCGATATCCAGATCGACAAGAAGATCGACGCACGGGTGGCGGAAGGCGATCCTGAGAGCGACGCGCTCAAGGCACTGCGCGGCAAGGTCGCGATCGCCAATGCCAAGCGCGCCTATGCCTGGTATCTGGAGATGATCGCCAGCCCACGCTGGCAGGCACTCGCCGCCAAGGGGGCGATGCCGCAGCGGCTGCTCTGGGCGTCGACTGGAGTGAAGGACCCCGCCTATCCGGACACCCTCTACATCGACACGCTGATCGGGCCGGACACGGTCAACACCATGCCGCCCAAGACGATGGACGCGTTCCGCGACCATGGCACCGCGGCCGAGACGCTGACCGAAGGGCTGGACGAAGCGCGCCAGGTGCTGGCGGAAGCCGACCGGCTGGGCCTCGGCCTCGACGACATCACCCGCGCGCTGGTGCTCGACGGCGTGCAGCAGTTCGGCGATGCCGCCGACGCGCTGCTCGGCGCCGTGGCGGCCAAGCGCACCGCCCATCTCGGCAAGCGACTGAACGGCTTCGAGGTGCAACTTCCGGAGACGCTGGAAAAGGCGGTCGAGGAACGGCTGGAAACCGCGCGCGCCGAGGCCTGGTCGCGCCGGCTGTGGGCAGACGACGCGACGCTCTGGACCGACGGCGATGAAGCCAAATGGCTCGGCTGGCTCCCCGCCGCGCGCGGCGAGCAGGTCGACAGGGCCGCGCTCCGGCAGCTGGCGGAGCAGGCCAAGCATTTCCGCGACGTGGTGCTGCTCGGCATGGGCGGGTCGAGCCTCGGGCCGGAAGTGCTGGCGCAGATCCTCGGCAATGCCTCGGGCAGCCCAAGGCTGCACGTGCTCGATACCACCGATCCCGGCCAGATCGCTGCCGTGCAGGCGCAGATCGATCCCGCCGAGGCGCTGTTCATCGTCTCGTCCAAGTCCGGTTCGACGCTCGAACCCGAGCTGCTGCGCGCCTATTTCTTCGAGGCAAGCGGCCACAAGGGCGAGCATTTCGTCGCGGTCACCGATCCGGGTTCGAAGCTGGAAGCGACGGCGCGCGACGACGGCTTCCGCGCCACCTTCCCCGGGGACCCCGCGATCGGCGGCCGCTATTCGGTGCTGTCGGTGTTCGGCATGGTCCCCGCCGCGGCGATGGGCCTCGACGTGCCAAGCTTCTTCGAGACCACCCAGCCGATGGTATTCTCCTGCGGTGCCGACGTGCCGCCGGCCGCCAACCCAGGTGTCCGCCTCGGCGTACTGATCGGCGAGGCGGTCAGGGCCGGTCGCGACAAGCTGACCATTCTCGCCGAACCGCCGCTCGCCCCGCTCGGCGCGTGGCTCGAGCAGCTGCTGGCCGAATCCACCGGCAAGCAGGGCAAGGGCATCGTTCCCGTCGACCTGGAGCCGCTCGGCGCGCCCGAGGCGTACGGCAACGACCGCGTCTTCGTGCAGTTCGCACTGGCAGGCGCGGGCGGCGGTGCGGACTCCGCAAAGCTCGATGCGCTCGCCGCCGCAGGCCATCCGGTGGTGCGGATCAACCTCGATACCCCGCTGCTGATCGGGCAGGAATTCTTCCGCTGGGAAGTCGCAACGGCAATCGCCGGCGCGGTGATCGGGATCGACCCGTTCGACCAGCCCGATGTCGAGGACGCCAAGATCGCGACGCGAACGCTGGTCGATGCCTATGAGGCCTCGGGCGCGCTCGATCCCGAACAGCCGATCGCCGAGAATGCGGATTTCGCGCTCTATGCGAGCAAGGGCCAGTCACTCTCCGGCAGCCCCGCCAGCCTGCTCGCCGACCATTTCGGCGCGCTGGTTCCCGGCGACTATGCCGGCTTCCTCGCCTATATCGAGCGCAACGACGCCGACACCGCGGCGCTGACCGCAATGCGGGTCGCGGTGCGCGATGCGAAGCGCGTGGCGACCGTGGCCGGCTTCGGCCCGCGCTTCCTGCATTCGACCGGCCAGGCGTACAAGGGCGGCCCTGCGGGCGGCGTGTTCCTCACCATCACCCGCGATCCGGAACCGGACCTCGCCGTGCCCGGCCGCAAGGCAAGCTTCGGCACCGTCCAGATCGCCCAGGCGCGCGGCGATACCGACGTGCTCGCCGAGCGGGGGCGCCGCGTGCTGCGCGTCCATTTGAAGCGCGGCGGCAGCGGGATACAAGCTTTGCAATCGGCCGTGCTCGCGGCCCTCTGAACATCAGGAAAGGAACAGCGCGGATGCGTCTTGCGATGATCGGCCTCGGCCGCATGGGTGCGGGGATCGCGCGCCGGCTGATGGAGCATGGCCATGAGATCGTGGGCTATGATCGCAGCACCGAAGCCGTGGAAGCGATCGCCAAGGTCGGCGCCACCGCCGCCAGCTCGCTGGAAGACGTGGTCGCCAAGATGGTCGCACCGCGCATCTTCTGGGTGATGCTTCCCGCCGGCGAGCCGACCGAGACCACGGTAGAAGCGCTGATGGCGGCCGCCGAACCGGGCGACATCATCATCGACGGCGGCAACAGCTTCTACAAGGACGACATCCGTCGCGCGAAGGCCGCATCCGAACGCGGGGTCCATTATGTCGATGTCGGCACCTCGGGCGGCGTCTGGGGCTTGCGGCGCGGCTTCTGCATGATGATCGGCGGCGAGAAGGCGGCGGTCGACCTGCTCGATCCGATCTTCGATTCGCTGTCTCCCGGCATCGACACCGTCCCGCGGACACCGGAGCGGATCGACCGCGAAGGCTGCGATCCACGCGCCGAGAAGGGCTATATCCATTGCGGCGCTGCCGGTTCGGGCCACTTCGTGAAGATGGTGCACAATGGCATCGAATATGGCCTGATGCAGGCCTATGCCGAGGGCTTCGACGTGCTGAAGAGCAAGTCGTCGGAACGTCTGGCCGAGGACGAACGCTTCGACCTCAACCTGACCGACATCGCCGAAGTCTGGCGGCGCGGATCGGTGATCTCGTCCTGGCTGCTCGACCTTTCCGCCTCGGCGCTCGCGAAGGACCAGATGCTCGAGGCATTCAGCGGGCAGGTCGCGGATTCCGGCGAGGGCCAGTGGACGATCGATGCGGCGATGGAGGAGGCGGTGCCGGTCTACGTCCTCTCCGCCGCGCTGTTCGCGCGCTATCGCAGCCGCGTCGACCACACTTTCGGGGAAAAGCTGCTATCGGCGATGCGCTTCGGCTTCGGCGGCCATGTCGAGATGCCGCAATGAGCGACGCGCCGGCGGCACCCGCTGCGACGCTGGTCATCTTCGGGGCGATGGGCGATCTCGCCGCACGCCTCTTGATGCCGGCGCTGGTCCATCTGGAGCGCGACGGGCTGCTCGACGGCGACACGACGCTGCTCGGCATCAGCCACGGCGAAGGCGATGACGACGCGCTGCGCGAGAAGCTCGGCGCGTTCATCGAGGGCGACGAAGAGGCCTGGGGCCGCTGGCGGGAGCGCATCACGTACCTCCGCGGCGATTTCGGCGACGACGCGCTGTACGCAACGTTGCAGGAAGGGCTGCGGGGCAACGCCGTGTTCTACCTCGCCACCGCGCCGAGCTTCTTCGGACCGATCGGCGAGAAGCTCGGCACCAGCGGGCTGCTCGACGAAGGCGACGGTTTCCGTCGGCTCGTCGTCGAGAAGCCGTTCGGCACCGATCTCGCTTCGGCCCAGGCGCTTAACGCCCAGCTGCTCTCCCATGCCGACGAGACCCAGATCTACCGGATCGACCATTTCCTCGGCAAGGAGACGGTGCAGAACATCACCGTCGCGCGCTTCGGCAACGCGCTGACCGAGGCGGTGTGGAACAATCGCTATGTCGACCATGTCGAGATCACCTCGGCCGAGACGGTGTCGGTCGGCAGCCGCGGCAAATTCTACGACGAGACCGGCGCGCTGCGCGACATGGTGCCCAACCACCTGTTCCAGCTGCTCGCGCTCGTCGCGATGGAGCCGCCCAACAGCTTCGATGCCGAGGCGGTGCGCAGCGAGAAGGCCAAGGTGGTCGCCGCCGTCACGCCGATCCCGCCCGAGGATGCGGTGCGCGGCCGCTATCTGGCGGGCGAGGCCGGCGGCAAGGAGGTGCCGGCCTATCGCGACACGCCGGACGTTGCACCGGACAGCCGCACCGAAACCTATGTCGCGCTCAAGGTCGCGGTGGAGACGTGGCGCTGGCACGGCGTGCCCTTCTACCTGCGCACCGGCAAGGCGCTGACCGCACGCGATACCGAGATCGTCATCCATTTCCGCGAGGTGCCGCCCACGCTGTTCCGCAACACGCCGAACACCGAGCTGCCGCCCAACCGGCTGATCCTCCAGATCCAGCCGAACGAGGCGCTGACCATGGAAATGGCAGTGAAGGAGCCCGGACCGCTGGTGAAGATGGTGCCGGCCAGCCTCACCTTCGCCTATGCCGACGCGTTCGATCTCGGCCACCGCACCGGCTATGAGACCTTGCTTTACGACGTGCTGCTCGGCGACCAGAGCCTGTTCCAGCGCGCCGACCAGATCGAGGGCGGCTGGCGCGCGGTGCAGCTTTTGCTCGACGCCTGGCGCAGCGGCGAACCCGACGACTATCCCGCCGGCACCATCGGCCCCGCCTCCGCCGACGCGCTGCTGGAGCGCGACGGCCGCAGCTGGCACGAGATCGCATGAACCTCAGGCTTTTCCTTTCCGACGTCGACGGCACGCTGGTCCGCCCCGACAAGAGCCTCGGCGAACCCGTCGTGGCGGCGGTGCAGCGGCTGGTCGCGGCGGGCGTGCCCGTCTCGATCATCAGCGCCCGCCCGCCGAGCGGCCTGTTGTGGATCGCCGAGCGGCTGGGCCTCACCACCCCCTTCGGCGCGTTCAACGGCGGGACCATCGTGCGGCCCGACGGCACGATACTCTCGGCGACGCATCTCGACCGAGAGGTCGCCGCGCGCACGCTGGACTTGATCGCACGGCCGGACGTGATCCGCTGGGTATTCGCCAAGGGGCAATGGCACGCCGATCGGCTCGACGACTATTATACCCCGCGCGAGTGCGTCACCTCCGCGCAGGATCCGGTCGTCTGCACCGACTTTACGCCGCTGCTCGAGGCGATCGACAAGATCGTCGCGGTGTCGTCCGATCACGAGATGCTGGCGGCGCTGGAGGCAGATGTCGCGGCGGCGCTGGGCGACGGCGCGGAGGTCGCACGCTCGCAACCCTATTATCTCGACGTGACGGCCCCGACCGCGAACAAGGGCGACGGCATCGCCGCGCTGGCGGCGACACTGGACGTGCCGCTCAGCGACGTCGCGGTGATCGGCGACCAGTATAACGACCTGCCGATGTTCCGTCGGGCCGGGCTGTCGATCGCGATGGGCCAGGGCCCGGAGGAGGTCCGCAAGGCCGCGATGCACGTGACCGGCGGCAACGATGCCGACGGCGTCGCCCAGGCGATCGAGACGATCCTGCTGCCGCTGCTGAACGGCTAGCTGGCGTCCCGTTCGAGGATCGCCAGCGTCGCCGGATCCCGCGTGCCGCCGAACCAGCGGTCGAGCGCGGCGGCGAACAGCGGGCCCGCGCCGGCGGCTTCGAACAGCGTCAGCGACGAGCGCAGCTTTATCGCGTCGGTCTCGCCGAACACGCCCTCGGCGGTGCCGCTGGTCAGGTCCTGGAGCGCCGATACGCTGTCGCGCAGCCGGGCGCCCAGCACCGGGTGCTCGAGATAGGCGCGCGCCTCGGCCAGCGAGCCGATGGCATAGCGCTGCGCCATCGCGCTCCGGCCGAGCCCGGCGATCTGCGGGAAGACGTACCACATCCAGTGGCTGCGCTTGGCGCCGCGGCGGATTTCGGCGAGGGCGGTCTCGTAGCTCCCCTCCTGCGCGGCGACGAATCGGTCGAGGTCGTGCGGATCGCTCATTCCCGCCACCCTAACCGGTTTTGCCGCGGAGTGCGCTGAAATATGCGAGGAACATGTTCGCCATCGCATCGGACCAGGCGACGATCTCCGCCTCGCTGCGCGGCGTGGCGGAGAAGCTGGCGCCGACCTGGCTCAGCGTCATCTTGATCAGGTCGCCCGCGAGATGGCGATCGGCTTCGGGCAGGTCGGGCAGCGCTTCCTCGACAAAGGCGCGATAGACCCGCGCCGCCGCGTCCTTGGCGGCCATCGCTTCGGGCGCATCGCGATAGAGCGGCGCGGCGTCGGCCAGCGCCAGGCGGATCGCCGCCTCCTCGCATTCGGAACGGACAAAGGCATGGACCAGCTGGCGCAACCGCGCCGGCGGCGGAACCTCGCGCTGCTCCAGGATGCCAGAGAGGAGCGCGGTGGTGCGGCGCCATTCGTCCGCCTGCAGCCGGAACAGGATCGCTGCCTTGTTCGGGAAATATTGGTAGAGCGAGCCGACGCTCACCCCCGCCCGCTCGGCGACTCGCGCGGTGGTGAAACGCTGCGCGCCTTCGGCCATCAAAACCTGAACAGCGGCTTCGAGCACCGCCTCGATCAGTTGGGTCGCGCGCTGCTGTTTGGGGCGTTTCCGCGCGTGAATCGGCGGGGTTCGGGCGGCGGCCATGGGGCTCCTTGCCAATGCGAATAGGTGAAGCTGACGGATTAGTCGTATTTTGGCGGTGCCGGCAAGTTCCCGCCGGTCACCGGAGCACCCCCATGACGAATACGCTTACCAGCGCCCCCGTGGCGCCCCTGATCGCGCGCCTGTTTGACGAGGCCGAGGCAAACCCGCCCATGCTCGCCCCTGCCTTTGCCGGGATCAGCGGCGAGGAGCAGCGCCGCCTGCTGCGCAGCAAGACCGACTATGCCGAGCTCTACGCCCGGCTCGGCGACTTTGCCCTGCCCGTCTCGCCGGCGGTCGGCACCTTGCTCTACATGCTGGGCCGCGCCACGAGCGCGCGCGCCATCGTCGAGTTCGGCACCTCCTTCGGCATCTCGACGCTCCACCTCGCCGCGGCATTGCGCGACAATGGCGGCGGGCGGCTGATCGCGACCGAATTCGAACCCTCGAAGATTGCCCGCGCCAGGGCCAATCTCGCGGAAGCCGGCCTGTCCGACCTGGTCGATTTCCGCGAAGGCGATGCGCTCCAGACGCTGGCGGCGGATCTGCCCGAGACGATCGACCTGGTGCTGCTCGACGGCGCCAAGGCGCTCTATGCCGACATTCTCGACCTGCTCGAACCGCGGCTGCGCCCCGGCGCGATCCTGGTCGCCGACAATGTCGATCATTGCCCGGACTATCTCGAGCGCGTGAGCAAGGTCGCGGGCGGCTATATGTCGATGCCCTTCAACGACGAGGTCGAGCTGACGATCCGGCTGCGGTGAGCTGCGAAAAGGCCTTGCAGTCCAGTCCCTTCGCTGTCGTTATCGGCGGCATGCTGGTGTTTCTGGACTTCGAGGCCTCGTCGCTGGGCAAGCGCAGCTACCCGATCGAAGTGGCGTGGGTGTTCGAGGACGGCCGCTCGGAAGCCCATCTCCTCCGCCCCGCCCCCGACTGGGACGACTGGGATCCCGCCGCCGAGGCCATCCACCACATCCCCCGCGCGACCTTGCTCGCAGAAGGGGAAGCGCATGACGCGGTGGCGCAGCGGATGGTCGAGGTGCTGACCGACCACGATTTGCTGGCCAGCGCGCCCAGCTGGGACGGCAAGTGGCTGAGCACGCTGCTGCGCGCCGCCGGGCTGCCGCGCCACAGCCTGCGGCTGCGCGATACCGACACCGCGCGGCGCGAGGCGGCCCGGGCGGTGCTCGAACCGCACGTGCCGCCCGCGCAGCTCGACGCCACGATCGAGGACCTGCTGGTCCATGCCGACATGCGGGATCGCGCGCGCCCCGCGCACCGTGCGCTCGCCGACGCGCAGGAAGAACGCGATCGCTGGCTCGCCGTACGGGCGGCTGCGGCAGCGCACATCGCAGGAGACCAAGGATGATCCGCTCGACCCTCCTCCTCGCGGGCGCTCTGGCCGGAATGACGGCACCCGCCGCCATCGCCAGGCCGCCGCAGGATACCGCCGCCGCCCCGCTCCATGGCCGGCTGGAGGGGCCGTTCGAGCTCCAGTCCCGCATCTATCCCGGCACGGTGCGGCGCTACTGGGTCTATATCCCCGCCGGCTACGATCCCGCGCGGCCGCCCAACCTGCTGCTGTTCCAGGACGGCCAGCGCGCGACCAACCCCAAAGGCTCGCTCAAGGTGCCGGCGGTACTCGACGCGCTGATCGCGCAGGGCGCCATTCCGCAGACGCTCGGCGTGTTCGTCACCCCGGGCAACCGATCGGCGCACTATCCCGACACGCTCGGCATGCAGAACCCGGACCATCGGGTCGAGGAATATGACGCGCTGTCCGACGCCTATGCCCGGATGACGCTGGACGAACTGCTCCCCGCGGTGGCCCGGCGCTGGCGTTTCTCGGCCGATCCGAAGCGGCGTGCGGTCGGCGGCACCTCCAGCGGTGCGATTGCCTCGTGGACGCTGGCCTGGCGGCACCCCGAGGCGTTCGGCAACGTGATCAGCTGCATCGGCAGCTATACGTCGATCGGCCTCACCCTAGGCCCCGACGGCCAGCCGCGAACCTATGGCGGCGACCTCTATCCCGGACTGATCCGCAAGAGCCCGATCCGCCCCTTGCGCATCTTCCTGCAGGACGGCCGCGAGGATCTCGACAATGCGCATGGCAACTGGTTCCTCGCCAACCGGCAGATGGTGAAGAGCCTCGAATGGGCCAATGCGCAAGCCGATGCCGAGAAGCGGCCCGGCCCCCGCTACGATGTGCGCCATGCCTGGACCCCGGGCGGGCATTCGGATGCCGAGGGCGGCGCGCTGCTGCCCGAGATATTGCGCTGGATCTGGCGCGATCAGCCGGCGGACACGACCCACCGCTGATGCCCGTCCCTCGGGCAAGCGAAAGGGGCCCGGCGGTCACCGAGCCCCTCCTCTTCGTCAGAAGCTCCCGCGCAGGATGAACGAGAAGCGACGGTCGTTCATGAAGTAGGAGCGTGGCGCCAGGTCCTTCGGATCGCCCGTATAGGCCTGGGTCGTCTTGGTGATCGTATTGGTCAGGTTCACCCCCTGGACGCCCAGCTTCACGTTTTTGGTCAGGTTGACGAACAGCGAAGCGTCGAGCGTCCCCACCGGCTCGTTGAAGATCGAGAAATAGGGGAAGATCACGTCCGATGCGGTCAGCAGGAAACGCGAGCGCCAGTTATAGGCCGCGCGCACCGAGATGCCGCCCAGTTCGTAGAACACCGCCGCGTTGACATTGTGCTTGGACAGCTGCTCGAGCGGCAGGCTGCCCGACGGCGTCACCGTGGAGACGTTCGACGGTGAGCCGCCGTTCAGGAAGCTGTTGGGCAGACCCGAGCTGTCGATGAACGTATAGTTGGCCGAGATACCGAGCCCCTTCAGCGGACCGGGCAGGAAGTCATAGGTCTGCTGATAGGCAAGCTCGAAGCCCTTGATCTTGCCGGTGCCTTCGTAATTGGCAGGCCCGCGGACGAACACGTCCTTGGTCACGCCGTTGCTGGTCAGCGAGCGGTTGGTGACCTTCTGGTAGAAGAAGCCGTCGATCGCCTTGTAGAAGCCGTTGAGCGTCAGCGAGCCGACGCTGGCGAAATACCATTCGAGGCTCGCGTCGAACTGCCAGGCGGTCGCCGGGCGCAGATAGGGATTGCCCGTTGTCGCCGTCAGCTCGCCGCTGGTGCCCAGGCCGATGGTCAGGAAGTTGCGGATATTGGCGTTGTCCGGCCGCGTCAGCACCTTCGAGCCGGCCAGGCGGACCAGCAGCTTGTCCGACAGCCCGAACTTGAGGTTCACGCTGGGCAGGAGATAGCTGTAGCTGGTCTTCGCGGCGTCGAAACTGTCGAACCCCGCGCCGGCGAACTGCTGCAGCTGCGCATAGCCCGTCGGCCCGAGCGTGCAGACGCCGCCCTGCGGCTGCGGCAGGGTGCCCGGCGGTGCGTTGGGCGGCACCTCCAGCGCACAGCGATCGGCGAAGGGCTCGAGGATGTTGAGCTCCGCCTGGCTCGGCACGCCGATCCGGCCTTCCGAACGGACGTTGGTGCGGACCCAGCGCAAACCGACATTGCCCGAGAAGCGCACGCTTCCGAACAGCGTGTCCGAACCGAAGCTCGCCATGCCATAGGCCGCCGTGTCCAGCTGGCTGACCGGCTGGATTTCCGAGGGCAGATACGGCGTGCCGGCAATGGCACGCGCGCGTCCGGAGGCGGGGACCCATGTCGGCGATGCGCCGAGGCCGGTGGCGATCGCCTGGACGGCCTGGAAGTCCTTCACCGCCTGGTCATAGCCGCGGATCATGTCGCCGCCATAATAGAAGGCGCCCGGCGGGCCCCCGGTCTGGCCGCGGAAGAAGTTCGGGAAGTTGTAGCGAGTCATCATGCTCGCCGGCGTGTCGGCGAAATTGACCGGCCGCGAGCCCGACCAGGTCTCGCTCAGCATGCCCCAGTTGTAGGTGGAGTAGCGGACGGTCTGGTCGCGATCCTGGTAGCGCGCGCCGAACTTTACGCGGCGAAGGAACGAGTCCTCGTCGAACTTGTATTCCACGTCACCCTGGAACGCATATTGCGTGCCGGTGCTGTCCTCGAAATGGTCCATCGCCGCACGCCAGAACTGGAAGCGCGGATCGTTGAAATATTGCGCATCGGTGGCATTCGCGAGCGCGCTGTCCGGCGTCGACCAGTTATAGCCGAGATATTGCGGCTTGTGCGGGGTGACCGACGGGATCTTGCCCGAGATGTCGAGCTCCTGGTCGGCGAAGCTCGAGCCGAACACCGAGAAATCGAGATGCTGGCGACGCGACTTCGCGACCTGGCCGTCGAGCGTCACCGTCAGGCGATCGGTCAGATCGGTCTTGAGGCGCAGGCTCCAATCCTGGTTGAGCGTCTCTTCACGAGACTGGCGCCGCGCCAGCGACTGCTGCAGACCGCCGATCGGCACATAGGGCGACGTGCTCGGATCACCGCGCCAGCCATTGCTGGTGTTGACGATATAGCCCGACTGGAACAGCCCGTTGGCATCGTACTGGAAGTCCTGGAACTGGCCCACCGGACACTCGGCACGCGAGGTTGCCGCGCCAGCGCTGCCGTCGGCCGGGATGGTGTTCGGGCCGTTCGAGTTCTGCAGGCAACCCTTCGGATAGGTGGTGTATTCGGCGAGATCCGGCGCGGTCTCGAACGTGTACTCGCTCCACTCCTGCGTCGTGTGCGAGCGGACATATTCGGCGGTCAGCGTCGTGCGGTGATCGATCGATTCGAACTGCGCGGCCAGCGACATGCCGTCGCGCTTGCGGTTGAACTCCTGGGTGCGGAACTGGCCGCCCGCTGGCGCCACGCGCGACCGGGCGAAATCGGCGAAGCCGTCCGCACCCGCACCGCCGGCGGTGCCGCAGGGGGCATTGGCTGCCGGCAGCGTCGTCGTATCGGTCGACGAGGGCAGCGGGTTGCGGCAGACGAGCGTGCCGTCGGTGTTGGCCGCATTGACCAGCGTGTTGTCACGCGTCTGATAGTTGGCGACCTGGATGCCGTCGGAGCGGCTCTTGATCTGCGAGAAGGCGCCGCTGGCGAGCAGGCCGAAGCGGCCGATGCCGGTATCCCAGGTATTCGAGATCAGCCCCGAGATCGTCGGCGTCCACTTCTTGCGCATGTCGCCGTAATTCGCCTCGAGGCTCATCGCGGCATGCAGGCCGGTGCGATCGAACGGCTTGCGGGTGTTGAGGTTGACCGTACCGGCAAGACCGCCCTCGATCATGTCGGCGGTTGTGTTCTTGGCGACGATCACCGAGCCGAGCAGTTCGGACGGCACGTCGGCGAAGTTGAGCGCCTGCCCGCCGACACCCGCGGCGAAGGCGGTGCGGCCGTTGAACTCCGAGCGCACGAAGGTAAGGCCGCGCACCGCGACGCCCGAGCCTTCGACCGAGAAGTGATCGGGGTCGTTCGACCCGGCGAAGCGATTGATCGAGACACCCGGCACGCGCTGCAGCGCTTCGGTGACCGAGCGGTCCGGCAGCGAGCCGATGTCCTGCGAAGTGATCGCATCGACCACCGTATCGGAGTTGCGCTTGATCGACTGGGCAGTGGCGAGGCTGGCGCGGATGCCGGTGACGACGATCTGGTCCTGCTGCGCCTCATCGACCTGCGTCGCGCCGGTCTGGGGTTCCTCCGCCGCGGTCTGGGCATGGGCGGCACCCATCATCCCTGCGATGCAGAGCGCGGAGACCGAGGCGCCCCGCAAGAAAGATCCGATTTTGTTGATATTGCGCAGACGCGCACGCGATGACGACCGCATGATCCCCTCCTCCGATTTTTGGTGGCTCGTTGGCCACGACAATGTTGTCAGTATGTACAACAGATCGCCAAGCGCTTGGCAATGCTACCGCTACCATTTTTGGAAATGTTTTCGCAAACACTGTAACCTGGATGCAACAGTCGGACACCTGCCCTCTGGGGAAGGCGCGAAGGAACGTTTGACATCGCGGCGAAAATTGCCGGTAATCGCGCAAAAGCGGGAGGGGATGCAGCGATGACCGGGCAGCCGAGTCTACGCGTCGTGATCGTCGGTGGGGGGACGTCGGGCTGGATGACCGCGGCGGCGATCGCGCGTTTGTTGCCAGCGCGTTGCAGCCTGCACCTCATCGAGTCCGAGGCGATCGGGGTAATCGGCGTCGGCGAGGCGACGCTGCCGCACATCCGAGGCTTCATCGAAAAGCTCGGCATCCGCGAGGCCGATTTCATGGCCTGGACACGCGGTACGTTCAAATTGGGTATCGAATTTCGCGACTGGGGAAAGATCGGCGACAGCTATGTCCACCCCTTCGGCACCTTCGGTCGCGGCACCGGCGAGGTCGACTTCCACCATTACTGGACCCGGCTGCGACTCGCGGGCGTCGACGTGCCGCCGCTCGAGCGCTTCTCCTATGGCTGCATGCTGGCCCGCGCCAACCGGTTCGACCTGCCCGCGGCCGACCCGTCGCAACTCGCCTCCACCTATGGCTATGCCTATCAGTTCGATGCGCTGCTGTTCGCGCCCTATCTGCGCAGCATCGCGGAGGGGCTGGGCGCGGTGCGTACCGAGGGCAAGGTGGTGGAGGTGCTGCGCGACGGCGCGAGCGGGAACATCACCGCCGTGCGGCTGGACAACGGCGAGTGCATCGAGGGCGACCTGTTCGTCGACTGCTCGGGCTTCCGCTCGCTGCTGCTCGGCGAGGCGCTGGCGGAGCCGTTCGAGGACTGGAACCACTGGCTCCCCGCCGATCGCGCGGTGGCGATGCCGTGCCGCACGGCGACCTCGGTCACCCCCTATACCAGCGCGATCGCGATGCCGGCAGGATGGCGCTGGCGCATCCCGCTGCAGCACCGCACCGGCAACGGCTATGTCTATGCCAGCGCCTTCACCTCGGACGCGGCGGCGACGCAGGCGCTGACCGGCGCAGTGGAAGGCGCCGCGCTCGCCGATCCGCGCGTGCTGCGCTTCCGCGCGGGGCGGCGGCGGCGCAGCTGGGTGAAGAACTGCGTCGCGATCGGGCTGGCGAGCGGCTTTCTCGAACCGCTCGAGTCGACCAGCATCTATCTGGTCCAGCAGGCGATCACCGCCCTGATCGAGCTGTTTCCCGAAGCAGCGGACGCGCCGATCGAGCGCGACGAGTTCAACCGGCTGATCGACCTGGAATATGACCGCATCCGCGACTTCCTGATCCTCCATTACCACGCCACCACACGCACCGACACCGACTTCTGGAACTATGTCCGCACCATGACGGTGCCGGACAGCCTCGCCGAGAAGATCGAACTGTTCCGCCGTGCCGGCCGGGTGGTGAAGTATCGCGAGGGCGTGTTCCTCGATGCGAGCTGGATCGCGGTCTATGTCGGCCAGGGGATCCTGCCCGAGGGCTATGATCCGCGTGCCGACGCCGCCGATGCGGCGGCGCTGCTGCAGGGGATGCGCGCGCTGGAGGCGGAGATCGCCGCCACCGTCGCGCGCGTGCCCGAGCATCTGCGCTATATCGATCGCTATTGCGCGATGGCGGCCGCGGCATGAGCCTCGGCCAGGTCCTCGTGGTCGGCGGCGGGCTGACCGGCTGGTCGACCGCCGCCGCGCTCAAGCGGCGGGTCCCGACGCTTTCGGTGTCGATCCTGCCGCTCGCCCCCCCGGCCGATGCGCTGGCCGATCGGATCGCGACGACCCTGCCCTCGATCCTCGGCTTCCATGCCGATCTCGGCATCGGCCTCGGCGACGGCGTCATGCGCACCGGCAGCATCTATCGCCTCGGCACGCTGTACAGCGACTGGGTGGACGGCCTGCCCGACTATGTCCACGCCCATGGACCGCACGGCGAGCCCGTCGACGGTGTGTCCTTCCACCATCTCTGGGCGCGCGCGGCACGGGACGACGTCGCGGCGCCATTCGACGCCTTTTCGCCCGCCGCGGCAATGGCGCGCGAGGGACGCTTCGTGCTGCCGGCCGAGGACGGGATTCTGGGCGCGCATGGCTTCGGCCTCGCGCTCGATCTGCGCCGCTATCTTGGCATGCTCCAGGCGTTCGCCCGGCATGTCGGCGTGCGCACGCTCGACGGCGCGTTGGCAGGGGTTGAGCGCGCGGCCGATGGCAGCGTCGCGGGGGTGGTGCTCACCGACGGCATCCGGGTGACCGCGGATCTGTACTGCGATTGCAGCGGCCCCGCCGCCCGCGTGCACGGCGTGACGGGGAGCGCGCGCGAAAGCTGGCAGCGCTGGCTTCCCTGCGATCGCCTGGTGCTGGAGCATGCTGCGCCGGCCGACGATCCGGCGCCGATGGCGTGCGTGACCGCCACCGCGCAGGGCTGGCGCTGGACGAGCGCCACCCAGCAGGGCGCGGTCTACAGCGCCGCGCACAGCCAGCGCGACGATGCCGCGATCCGCTTCGAGGCGGGCGCGGCGCTCGAACCCTGGCGGCACAATGTCGTCGCGATCGGCGATGCGGCCGTGACGATCGAGCCGCTCGAATGGAGCAACCTCCACCTCGCCCATAGCGCGATCGACCGGCTCATCACGATGCTCCCGGCCGGTGCGCCGCATCCGCTCGAGGCGGCCGAGTATAACCGCCAGGCGCTCGCCGAAGCGCGGCGGGTGCGCGATTTCGTGCTGCTCCATTATGTCACGGCGCGGCGCAGCGGCCCATTCTGGCACGACGTCGCCAGCGCCGAGCTGCCCGACTCGCTCGCGCATACGCTGCGCCTGTTCCGCGAACGCGGCCGCCTGCCCTTCTACGAGGAAGAGACCTTCGATCGCGACGGGTGGCTGTCGGTGCTGTTCGGCCAGGGCGTGCTGCCGCGCCGGATCGACGCGCTGGCCGATGCCGTGCCGCACGCCCGCGCCGCCGACGCCATGGCCCGCTATCGCGACCGGATCGCCCAGGCGGTCCGCCCCCTCCCTACCCTCGCCGCCTTCCGCGCCGCGCAATCGAGGCATTTGCATGAACGAGCATAACATCCGCGACGTCGTCATCGTCGGCGGCGGCACCGCCGGCTGGATGGCCGCCGCGGCGTTTTCGCGCTTTCTCAACAACGGCTATACCCGCATCACCCTGATCGAATCCGACGAGATCGGCACGGTCGGTGTCGGCGAGGCGACGATCCCGCCGATCCTGCGCTTCAACCAGATGATCGGGCTGGACGAGAACGAGTTCCTCGCCGCGACCGGCGGCACCTTCAAGCTGGGGATCGAGTTCGTCGACTGGGGCGGACTGGGCGAGCGCTATTTCCACCCCTTCGGCAATTATGCGCAGGATCTGCAGGGCGTGCATTTCCACCAGCTCTATCTGCGCGAGCGGGCGCGGCGGGCGATGCCGGACATCGCCGAATGGTCGATGAGCGCGATGGCGGCGTCGATGGGCAAGTTCGGCCGCCCCTCGGCCACGGCGCAGACTCCGGTGCGCGAGCTGTTCTACGCCTTCCATTTCGACGCCGGCCGCTACGCCCAGCTGCTCCGCCGGGTGTCGGAAGCGCGCGGCATCACCCGGATCGAGGGCAAGATCAGCGACGTGACGCTGCGGCCCGAGGACGGCTTCGTCCAGTCGGTGACGCTGGCGGACGGCCGCACCGTGGCGGGCGACCTGTTCATCGACTGCTCGGGCTTTCGCGGCCTGCTGATCGAGGAGGCGCTGCAGACGGGCTATGAGGACTGGCGTCACTGGCTGCCCTGCGACCGCGCGGTGGCGGTGCCCTGTGCCAATGTCCGCGATCCCGATCCCTTCACCCGCTCCACCGCGCGGGAAGCGGGCTGGCAGTGGCGCATTCCGCTCCAGCACCGGATGGGCAACGGCCATGTCTATTGCAGCGAGTTCCTCGACGACGACACCGCCGAGCAGCAGCTGATGGCGTCGCTGGAAGGCCCGGCGCTCGCCGACCCCCGGCGGCTGCGCTTCACCACCGGCCGGCGGCGCGAGAGCTGGTCGCGCAACGTTGTCGCGCTCGGCCTGTCGAGCGGATTCCTCGAACCGCTCGAATCGACCAGCATCCATCTGATCCAGAGCGGTATCGCCCGGCTGATCGCGCTGTTCCCCGACAAGCGCTTCGATCCGATCGAGCGGCAGGAATATAACCGCCAGATGCGCGACCTGTACGAGGACATTCGCGACTTCATCATCCTTCACTACAAGGCGACGACGCGCACCGACACGCCGTTCTGGAACCGCGTGCGGACGATGGACATCCCCGAAAGCCTGGCGAACAGGATCGCGCTGTTCCAGGGCAAGGGCCGGCTGTTCCGCGAAGGCAATGAGCTGTTCACCAACACCAGCTGGGTGGCGGTGTGCCTGGGGCAGCACATCGTACCGCGCGAGCACGAACCCGCCGCCGACGCGCTCGACGAGAACCTCGTCGCGCAGGCGCTGGAGCAGATGCGCCAGGGCTATCGGGAGACCGCGCAGAAGATGCCCACCCATGCCGCGTTCCTCGCGCGCATCGCCCCCCAGCAGGCCCCGCCGCCCCCTGCCGAGCCGCTGCCGGTCTTCTCCTTCGCGCAGGACGCGCCGTTCGCCGCACCGGGATCGCCGGTGTGAGGGACGATCACCTCCGACGGATCGTGATCGTCGGCGGCGGCACCGCCGGCTGGATGGCGGCGGCTGCGCTCGGCAAGCTGGTCGGCACCTTGCCGGGCTTGCAGATCGCGCTGGTGGAATCGGATGCGATCGGCACCGTCGGGGTCGGCGAGGCGACGATTCCGCACATCAACCTGTTCAACCGGATGCTCGGCATCGACGAAGCCGCGTTCGTCCGCGAGACCCGCGCCACCTACAAGCTGGGCATCGAGTTCGTCGACTGGCTGCGGCTCGGCACCCGCTATGTCCACCCCTTCGGCGTCTACGGGCTCGACATGCTGGGGGTGGAGTTCCACCATTTCTGGCTCAAGGCGCGCACGCTGGGCGACACCACCCCGCTCGACGCCTATTCGATCGGCATCGCCGCGGCCCGGCGCGGGCGCTTCGCGCATCCCCGGCCGGACCAGCCCCATTCGCCGCTCGCCCGGCTCGGCTATGCCTTCCAGTTCGACGCCGGGCTCTATGCCGGCTTTCTCCGGCGGCTGGCCGAGGGGCTGGGCGTGCACCGCACCGAGGGGCGGATCGTCGAGGTTCGTCGCGACGGCGAGAGCGGCCATGTCGCCGCCGTCCGGCTCGAATCGGGCGCCGAGGTCGCGGGTGACCTGTTCGTCGATTGCTCGGGCTTTCGCGGTCTCCTGATCGAGCAGACCATGGGCGCCAGCTTTTGCGACTGGACGCACTGGCTGCCCTGCGACCGCGCCGTCGCGGTCCCCTGCGCGCCGGGGGGCGAGCGCCTGCCGCTCACCCGGGCGACGGCGCGGGCGGCGGGCTGGCAGTGGCGGATCCCGCTCCAGCACCGCACCGGCAACGGCTATGTCTATGCCGGCGAGCATCTCTCCGACGACGAGGCGACGGCGACGCTGCTCGCGAACCTCGACGGGCCTGCGCTCGCGGAACCCCGCGCGCTGCGCTTCCGCGCCGGGCATCGCGACCGTGCCTGGATCGGCAATGTCGTGGCGCTGGGGCTCGCCGGCGGCTTTCTCGAACCACTCGAGTCGACCAGCATCCACCTGATCCAGTCGGGCATCGGCCGGCTGATGGCGCTGTTCCCCAGCCGCGGCTTCGATGCGCCCGAGATCGACCGCTTCAACCGCGAGACCGCGCAGGAATATGCCGACATCCGCGACTTCCTGATCCTCCACTACAAGGCCACCGAGCGCGACGACACCGCCTTCTGGCGCCGCTGCCGCGACCTTGCGCCGCCCGAGAGCCTCGCCGAGCGGATCGCACTGTTCCGCCGCAACGGCCGCATTCTGCACGAGCAGCGCGAGCTGTTCCAGGCGCCGAGCTGGCTGGCGGTGATGACCGGCCAGGGGATCGCACCGGCGGGCTATCATCCGGTCGCCGATCTGCTATCCGACGCGGAGACGCGCGAGCGCCTCAACCACATCGCGCAAGTGATTGAGGAGACGGCCAATACCATGCCGCTGCACGACGACTACCTCCGCCAGATCGGCTGCGCGCTGCCACAGCTCCGGCGGGCTTCGTGACCGATCTCCCGGCGCCGCGCCCGATCCGTGAACGGGGGCCGATCGACCGCGCACGGTTCGATGCAGAGATCCGGCCGGCGCGGGAACCCGTCGTCCTGCGCGGCCTCGCCACCGCCTGGCCGGCCGTGCACGCCGGGCGCGCCGGCGCCGAGGCGACCGTCGCCTATTGCAAGCGCTTCAGCCATGATCGCGCGGTGAACGCGATCGTCGGCGAGCCTGCGATCGGCGGTCGGTTCTTCTACAAGGACGACTTCACGGGAATGAACTTCGTTCGTGGCCTCTCGCCGCTCGATCCGTTCCTCGACCGGCTGCTCCGCGAGCTGGAACGTCCGACCGGCTATGCGATGGCGATCCAGTCGATCCTGGCGCCCGACCTGCTGCCCGGCTTCATCGCGGAAAATGCGATCGACCTGGTCGGCGACGCGATCGTGCCACGGCTGTGGCTCGGCAACCAGCTGCGCGTCGCGGCGCATTACGACCTGATGGAGAATATCGGCGTGGTGGTTGCCGGCCGGCGGCGCTTCACGCTGTTTCCGCCCGACCAGGTCTCGAACCTCTATATGGGCCCGCTCGAATTCACGCCGGCGGGCACGCCGACCAGCTTGGTCGACATCGCCGCGCCCGATCTCGCCCGCTTCCCGCGCTATGCCGAAGCCGCGCGCCACGCGCAGGCGGCAGTGCTGGAGCCCGGCGACGCGATCTACATCCCGTTCCTGTGGTGGCACGCGGTCGACTCGCTCGATCCCGTAAACCTGTTCGCCAATTACTGGTGGACCCACCCCCAGCCCGCCATCCTCAACCCGCACGACGCGCTGTACCACGCGCTCTTCTCGCTGCGGCTGCTGCCCGAAGACCAGCGACTGGCATGGCGGGCGATGTTCGATCATTTGGTGTTCCAGCTCCACGGCGATCCCGCGGCGCATATTCCCGAGCCCGTACGTGGCGTTCTTGGGGAGCCGACCCCCGATCAGATCGAGCGGGCCCGCGAGACGCTGCGTCGCGCGCTGGCAGCGCAATCGTGACGTCGACGAGCCGAGCGTAGAGCCGCTACGGCCGCCCAATTGTCGTGGAACGATTTCAAATATGCCCGAATAGCGGGTAGAACGTAGCGGCCCTCCCTATGTCGCAGGCCAACAGATGCAGATTGAATATAGTTTTTGTATCTTCCAACATATTTTGGCAGACGAACTCTACGCGCCGCTATACATATAGCGACGGCATCAAGCCGCACAAAATGAGAGGGACGCAGCATGTCTGAGCAGATCAACACCGATCCCGTTGAACTGGCAAGCGATCTTACCATCGCCTGGCTTTCCAATCCGAATAACCGCGCGACGATGGAAGACGTTTCTACCTTCCTTCGACAGATGCATGCGGACGTGATCGCGCTCTCGGGCCAGACCAGCGGTGTCGACGTTGCCGGCGACGACGCAACGTCGGGAGAATTCACGCCGGCCGTGTCGGTCCGCAAGTCGCTCGCGTCGAAGGACCACATCATCTCGATGATCGACGGGAAACCGTATCGCACGCTGCGCCGGCATTTGAGCACGCACGGCCTTACGCCCGAAGAGTATCGGGAGCGCTATAATCTGAAGCCGGATTATCCGATGGTGGCGCCGACCTATTCGGAACAGCGCCGCGCGATGGCGCACAAGATCGGGCTGGGCGCCAAGGGGCGTGCGGCACGCACCGTCACTGCCGACGCAGCCCCTGCCAAGGCCGCGCGCAAACCGCGCGCGCGGACCGCTGCTGCCGACTGAGCCGCTGTCGCGTGGTCCCGGGCGGCTACATCCGGGACCCCGCGACGCACATGCGGGGTCAGTCCCGCATCCGAGGTGCGGTAACCCCTGCCCCGGTCTGCACCACGGGCTTCATCGTGCCGTCGGGGTTATATTCGAGCCGCTCCACCGTCACCGCGCGGCGCCCGATCGCCCCGCTCAGGTCGCCGATCGCCAGCGTGGCGTTGTGCAGGAACAGGTACCAGTCGCCCTTGAACTGGACGATGCCGGGATGGATGGTGAAGCTGTACTTGCCCGAGCCGGTCAGCTCGCCGCGATAGGTCCAGGGACCCTGGATCGACGGCGCGGTCGCATAAGAGACCTTCTCGTCGCGGTGCTTCGAGCGGTCGAGCGACGCATAGGTGAGGTAATAGAGCGCGCCGCGCTTGTGCAGCCACGGCCCTTCCTCGAAATGCGGCGGGGTGATCTCGGTGATCGGGCCGTCGATCTCGATCATGTTGGGCTTGAGCTTGGCGATATAGCATTGCCGGTTGCCCCAGGCGATCCAGGTGGTGCCGTCGTCGTCGGTGAAGACGGTAGGGTCGATATCCTCCCAGCTGTGGGTGCCCTTGGGCGTCATGCTGTTGGTAATCAGCGCCGATCCCTTGGCGTCGACGAACGGCCCGGTCGGGCTGTCGGAGACCGCGACGGCGATCGCCTTGCCGGGGTTGGTCGCGTCATGCTCGACCGCGGCGTAGAACCAGAACTTGCCGTTCTTCCGGATCATCTGCGAGGCCCAGGCATCCTTCGTCGCCCATTTGAAATCGGCGACGTTCAGGATCGCGCCGTGATCGGTCCAGTGGCGCATGTCGGTGGTCGAATAGACCAGCCATTCTCGCATGTTGAACATCTCGTCGCGCTGTGCCTCGTCATGCCCGACATAGAGATACAGCCGGTCGCCGACGACCAGCGGCGCGGGATCGGCGGTGAACTTGTCGCGGATGATCGGGTTGGCGCCGGGCACCGGCGTCGCGTCAGCCTGCGCCAGCGCCGACGCGGGCATGCCGAGCGGCGCCAGGCAGGCGGCCGCCAGCATCGTGCGCAAAAAAGCCTTGGTCATCATCCTCTCCCTGTGACGCGGCGACAATAGTCCGAGTAGATCGGGCGTCAACGAGGGATGAAAGCGCGGCCGCTTGCCCCTAGATAAAGCACATCATGCTGGCATCCTCGCTCCTCGCTCCGTCCGCCAATCCGCTCCTCGATCGCTGGACCACGCCCGACGGCGTGCCGCCCTATGATCGCATCCGTGCCGAGGACTATGCGCCGGCGTTCGACTCCGCGCTCGCCGAGGCGCAGGCCGAGTATCGCCGCATCGCCGACGATCCCGCCGCGCCCAGCTTCGCGAACACGATCGAGGCGATGGAGGGCGCCGGCCGGCTGCTCGGCCGGATCGCCAGCACCTTCTTCACCGTCGCCTCGGCGGACGCGACCGACGCGATCCAGGCCATCGAGGAAGCGGTGACGCCCAAGCTCATCCGGCTGCAGAACGATACGCTGCTCGATCCCGCGCTGTTCGGCCGCGTCGATGCGCTGTGGCAAGCGCGCGCAACCCTGTCGCTGACCCCCGAACAGGCGCGGCTGCTGGCGGAGACGCATCGACGATTCCTGCGCGCCGGCGCTGCGCTCGCGCCCGCGCAGCGCGCCCGGGTCGCCGCGATCAACGAGGAACTGGCGACGCTGGGCGTCCAGTTCGGCCAGAAGCTGCTCGCCGACCAGAAGGCGGGCAGCGTGCTGCTGGCTGCCGCGGAGGTCGAGGGACTGCCCGAGGACCAGCGCAGCGCCGCCGCCACCGCGGCGCAGGGTGCGGGCCATGCCGACGGCTTCCTGTTCGCCGCTACCCGCTCCGCCGCCGAGCCCTTCCTCACCGCCGCGCCGGACCGCGCCGCGCGCGAGAAGATCTGGCGCGCCTTCGTGCTGCGCGGCGACCAGGGCAACGCCAACGATACCAATGCCATCATCGCCCGGATGGTCGCGCTGCGGATCGAGCGCGCCACGCTGCTCGGCGCGACAAGCCATGCCGACTTCGTGCTGCAGGACCAGATGGCCAAGACGCCCGCCGCCGCGACCGAGTTGCTGATGCGCGTCTATCGCCCGGCGCTCGCCCGCGCCGAGGAAGAACTGGCGGACATCGCGGCCCTCGCCGCGAAGGACGGCATCGCCAAGGTCGAGCCCTGGGACTGGCGCTATTATGCCGAGCAGGTGCGCAAGGCCCGCTTCGACCTCGATGAGGTGGCGGTGAAGCAGTATCTGCTGCTCGACAACATGGTGGCGGCGCTCTTCGACACCACCCACCGGCTGTACGGTATCACCGCGCACGTGCGCGCCGATATCCCCGTCTATGCCGAGGGCGTGCGCGTCTGGGAATTGCGCGAGGCGGACGGCCGCACGATCGGCCTGTTCTATGCCGACTGGTTCGCACGCCCGACCAAGCGGCCCGGCGCCTGGATGAACAGCCTGCGCGACCAGAACACCCTGTTCGGCGAGCTGCCGATCGTCGTCAACAACCAGAATATCGTGCCGCCGGCACCCGGCCAGCCGGTGCAGATCTCGCTCGACGAGACGCGGACGCTGTTCCACGAATTCGGCCACGGCCTGCACGGGCTGCTCAGCCAGGTGCGCTATCCCAGCCTGTCCGGCACCGCGGTGCCGCGCGATTTCGTCGAGTTCCCCAGCCAGGTCTATGAGCATTGGGCGATCGCGCCCGAGACGCTGCGCCGCTACGCCCGCAATGCCGCCGGCGCGCCGATGCCCGAGGCGATGCTGCAGGCGCTGCTCGACGCCCGCACCTTCAACCAGGGCTATCAGACCGTCCAGCAGCTCGCCTCGGCGATTCTCGACATGCGGCTGCACGCCTTGCCCCGCCTGCCCGAGGATTTTGACGCGCGTGCCTGGGAAGCGGCGGAACTGAAGGCGCTCGGTGTGCCCGAGGCCGTCGGCATGCGCCATCGCCTCGCGCAGTTCAGCCACATCTTCGACGGCGGCTATTCGGCCGGCTATTACGCCTATACCTGGGCCGAGGTGATGGATGCGGACGGGTTCGACGCGTTCCGCGAGGCCGGCGACCTCTACGATCCCGCGCTGGCGGCAAGGCTCCGCCACGAGGTGCTGGCGCGCGGCAACAGCCGCGATCCCGCCGAGAGCTATGCCGCCTTCCGCGGGCGGATGCCGACCGCAGACGCGCTGCTGCGCAACCGCGGGCTGCACTGATCGACGCGGTCTCCGCCGGCAAGATCGTCCGCGAAGGGTGACGCGGCCGCTCGGAGGCTGGTAGGGCAGTCGGCCTCCATCGGTGCTGGTCAGGAAAACGGAAATGCCCAAGCTTCTCCAAACGCTGCTCTGGATCCTCGTCACGCTGGCGGGCACCGCGGCGCTGGCGGTGATCGCCAGCGCGCGGGGCGAGCCGATCAACGCGCTGTGGGTGCTGGTCGCCGCCATCTCGGTCTATCTGATCGCCTATCGCTTCTATGCCCGCTTCCTCGCCAGCCGCGTGGCGCAGATCGATCCCGGCCGGCCGACCCCGGCGGTGCGCCGCCCCGACGGCACCGATTTCGTGCCGACCAACCGCAACGTGCTGTTCGGCCACCATTTCGCTGCGATTGCCGGTGCCGGACCGCTGGTCGGCCCGGTGCTCGCCGCGCAGATGGGCTATCTGCCCGGCATGCTCTGGATTCTCGCGGGCGTGGTGCTGGCCGGCGCGGTACAGGACTTCCTCGTCCTGTTCCTGTCGGTGCGCCGCGACGGTCGCTCGCTGGGCGAGATGGTGCGGATGGAGCTCGGCGCCTGGGCCGGCACGATCGCGATGGTCGGCACCTTCCTGATCATGGTGATCATCCTGGCCGTGCTCGCGCTGATCGTCGTGCGCGCGCTGGCCCACAGCCCCTGGGGGACCTTCACCGTCGCCGCGACCATACCGCTCGCCGTGGTGATGGGCATCTACATGCGCTTCCTGCGCCCGGGCCGCGTCGGCGAGGCCTCGCTGATCGGGCTGGTCGGGCTGTTCGCGGCGATCGTCTACGGCCAGCAGGTCGCGGCGAATCCCGCGCTTGCCGCCTGGTTCAGCTACACGCCGGTCCAGCTGTGCGGGATCCTGGTGGTGTACGGCGCGATCGCGGCGCTGCTGCCGGTCTGGCTGCTGCTCGCGCCGCGCGACTATCTGTCGACCTTTCTCAAGATCGGCGCGATTGCGGCGCTCGCGATCGGCATCGTCGTCGTCGCGCCTCCGCTCCGGATGCCGGCGCTCACCCGGTTCGTCGACGGCAGCGGGCCGGTCTGGTCGGGCACGCTGTTCCCCTTCCTGTTCATCACCATCGCCTGCGGTGCTGTCTCGGGCTTCCACGCGCTGATTTCCAGCGGCACCACCCCCAAGCTGATCGCCTCCGAGGGCGACCTGCGCTTCATCGGCTATGGCGCAATGCTGATGGAGAGCTTCGTCGCGATCATGGCGCTGATCTCCGCCTCGATCCTCGATCCCGGCATCTATTTCGCGATGAACAGCCCGGCCGCGGTGGTCGGCACCCAGCCCGAGACCGCCGCCGCCGCTGTCACCGCGATGGGTTTCCCGATCGCCGCCGAGACCATCGCCGCGACCGCGCGCGACGTCGGTGAGACGACGATCATCAGCCGCGCCGGCGGCGCCCCCACCCTGGCGGTGGCGATGGCGGACATCTTCAGCCGGATGATCGGCGGCCGCGCGATGATGGCCTTCTGGTACCATTTCGCGATCCTGTTCGAGGCGCTGTTCATCCTCACCGCGGTCGACGCCGGCACGCGCGCCGGGCGATTCATGCTGCAGGACCTGATCGGACTTGCCGTGCCCAGCTTCCGCAACGCGACCGGCGCGGTGCCGGCCCTGGTCGGCACCTTGCTCTGCGTCGGCGCCTGGGGCTATTTCCTCTACCAGGGCGTCACCGATCCGCTGGGCGGGGTGAACACGCTGTGGCCGCTGTTCGGCATCGCCAACCAGATGCTCGCCGCGATCGCGCTGCTGCTGGCGACGGTGGTCCTCTTCCGCATGAAGCGCGACCGCTATGCCTGGGTGACCTTGCTCCCCACCGCCTGGCTGCTCGCCTGCACCGTCTCGGCGGCGGGGCTCAAGCTGTTCTCCGCCGATCCGCGGGTGAGCTTCCTCGCCCATGCCGCCCGCGTCCGCGAGGCGATGGCGCGCGGCGGTTTGCTGGCGCCGGCCAAGTCGGTGGCGGAGATGCGCAGCATCCTGTTCAACGACCTGGTCGACGCCGCTTTGTGCGGACTGTTCCTGGCGGTCGTGCTGGCGACCCTGGTGTTCGCGGTGCGGGCATGCCTGGCCGCCAGGCGGGCGGACCGGCCGACGATGCACGAACTTCCGCTAGCAGCGGCGGGCTGAGCGATGCGCCTGCTGCACAAGGGCTTCTGGACGGGGATGCGCGAGGCGATCGGGCTGATTGCGGGCGTGCCCTCCTATGAGCGCTATCTGGCACACATGGCGGCCTGCCATCCGGACCAGCCGCCGCAATCGCGCGCTGCCTTCTTCGCCGCCTGCCAGCGCCAACGCTATGGCCGCGGCAAAGGCCGCTGCTGCTGACGGCGCGCGCGCCGGGGGTCTCGGCCACACCGCACAAAGGTCCGACATCCTCCGTTATTCCCCCCGCCAGCGATCATAGTCGGTGACTGGGGACGGGGCACTGTCAGGACGATAATCGTCCACTTGTGCGATCTTGTCGGGCACCGGGCGAATGCGCGAAACCTCCATCATCGCCTTGCCCGACAAGGCCGGCGCGCGCCAGCATCGCTCGGGCCGCCTCGGCAAAGGCCGCGCAATCCTGCTGCGCCGAGGGCAGCGCCTGGCGGAAATGGACGAAGCCGTGGATCATGCCTGCCGCCTCCAAGCGGGTGACCGGCACGCCGGCGCGTTCGACGCGATCGGCATAGGCGCGGGCCGCGTCGCGCAGCGGATCCAGGCCGGCGGTGTGGAGGAGCAGCGGGACCGGTGGGACCGGGCCATGGAGGCAGTCATGGCGGGGATCGCCCGGAGTCGCCCGATATTGGGCGTCGAACCACGCCATGTCGTCCGCCGCGAGGAAATAACCGGTGCCGAACGCGCGGTGCGACGGCCAGTCCTTGCCGCCGCCGACATAGGGGTAGAGCGCCCAGCAGGCCTGGACCGGAACCGCGGCGGGACGTAGCGCCAGCTGCTGCGAGGTGACGATCGCCAGATTGCCCCCGGCGCTGTCGCCGCAGGGAATCAGCCCGGCCACCCGGAAGCCGAACACGTCCGGCGCGTCGGCGATCCAGCGCGCCGCCGCCTCGGCATCGTCGACCGCCGCCGGGAAGGGATGTTCGGGGGCGAGGCGATAGTCGATCGCCAGCACCGGCAGGTCCAGCGTGTCCGCCAGCCAGGTGCAGAAGCTGTGATGGGTGCCGAGATCCCCGATCACGAAGCCGCCGCCATGGAAGAACAGCACCAGCGGGCCGGACATCCGATCGAGCCGGCGATCGTACAGGCGGGCGGCGAGCGGTCCGGCAGGTCCCGGCACCGTCCAGTCCTGTACTCGGGCTATGGGGAGCGGCGGCAGATCGGCCACCGCGCAATTAGCCCGCATCATCAGCCGCGCCGCCTCCACCGGCAGCGCCGAAATTGGCGGGGCGGCAGGCTCCGCGATATAGGCGAGGAAGGCGGCGACGTCGGGCCGCGGCATGGTGTCGGTCATGCGGCCTGCTCCATCAGCAATACCGGCTTGATCACGGCGCCGGATTCGGAATCGTGCGCCGCTTGGTCGATCGCGGCGAAAGGATAGGTGCGCACCAGCTTCTCCATCGGCAGCCAGCCGGCACGATAATGGGTGATCAGCTCGGGAATGAAGCGCTGCGGATCGATGCCGCCCTCCACCACGCCGATGATCCTGCGCCCGACGCTCATGATCGCGGACGCGTCGACGGCGAGCTTGGGCTCGGGAGGATAGGCGCCGACCAGCGCCAGCGTCCCGCGCGGAGCGAGCAGGTCGACCGCCGGACCCAGCAACGCCGGCACGCCGGTGGTGTCGACGATATGGTCGAACGGCCCCGACAGCGCAGCGAGGCTGGTGGCGACGTCGGTCGCGCCCAGTTCGCGGCCGAGTTCCAGGCGGTGAACGTGGCGGTCGAGCAGCGCGATCCGCCCCGCCCCCGCGATCGCCGCCGCCATCACCGCGGCAAGCCCGACCGCGCCGGCGCCGAAAACGGCGATGGACTGGCCCGCCGCCACCTTCAGCGTCTCGAGCACCGTGCCGGCCCCGGTCTGGATCCCGCAGCCGAGCGGGGCGAGCAGATGCAGCGGCAGGTCCGCATCCACCTTGACCATGTTGCGCGGATGGGCGAGCGCATGGGTGGCGAAGGCGGACTGGCCGAAGATGTTGCTGCCGATCCGATCCCCGCCGCGCCACAGCCCGCCCTGGTCCGGCCCCAGCGCGCCGAGGAAGTTGCGCGGGAAGAATTCGGGGCAATAGCCGGGCTGGTGATCGCGGCAGGCCCGGCAGGCGCCGCAGCTGTCGAAGCTGAGCAGCACATGGTCGCCGGGGGCGAGGCCGCTCACCCCCGGCCCCACCGCCTCGACCACGCCGGCGCCCTCATGTCCGAACACGGCGGGGAACGGCACCGGCAGCGCTCCGTCGCGCATCACCATGTCGGTGTGGCACACGCCGCAGGCGACGATCCGCACCAGCACCTGGCTGGGCCCCGGCGCATCGATCCGCAGCGTCTCGATGCTGAAGGTGCCGCCCGCCGCCTCGGTGACGGCTGCCTGGATGTCCATGATCTTGCGTCCTCTAGAATTTGAAGCCGAAGCGCGCATACCATTCGCGCGGGCGGCTATAGGTGCCGAAGAAGGTGCCGTCGGCGATGTTCGAGCCGCCGGAGCTGAGATAGCGATTGTCGGTCAGGTTGGTGCCGCCGACGGTGAGCGTCCAATGGTCGTGCGGCTCCTGATAGGCGATGCTGGCATTGACCAGATCGATCGCGCCGCGCCGCAGGATGAAGGTCCGCTGGGTGTCGTTCCACACGCTGCTGGCATGGCTCCAGTCGGCGAGGAAGATCAGCGATGCGCCATTGCCGATCCGCGTCTCGTAGCGCGGCGCGATGTTGGTCTTCCAGTTCGGCGTCTTGGGCAGCGATGCGCCGACCACGGTGCCCGCCTGGAACTGGTTGGGGCCGCCCACCGCCGCCGCGGCGGGTGAGACGCTGGTGTAATAGGCGTCGACATAGCCGAGCGAGGCATTGATGGTGAGGCCGCGCACCGGCGCCGCGATCGCCTCCAGCTCGAAACCGCGGATCCGGGCATTGCCGGCATTGGCGATGGTCGGCGAGGTGCCGATCTGGATGTTGAGCTGGATGCCCTTGTACTCGGTGTTGAAGGCGGCGGCGTTGAGCTGGAGCTTGCGGTCGAGCAAGGTCGACTTCACGCCGATCTCGGTCGTGGTCGCGGTCTCCTCGTTGAAGTCGGGCGCGACATTGCCCTGCGGGTTGGTGAGGCGCGTGGTCCAGCCGCCGGTCTTGTAGCCGCGCGACCAGCTGCCATAGACCATGACGTTGTCGTTCGGATGCAGCTGCAGGCCGAACTTGGGCGAGAAGTCGCTGAACTTCTTGCGGTTCACCCCCGGCACATAGACGCGCACCGGATTGCTGGGATCGGGATAGCCGAGACCGGTCTGGCAGGTCACCGGCGCGAGCGGGAACGGCCCGTTCGGCGTGATGTTGCCATTGGCGTCCGAACAGCCGAACAGCTTGTAGTTGAAGCCGTTCAGCTCCTGCTGGCCGCCCTCGAAGCGCTTCTTCTCGTTGGTGTAGCGACCGCCGATGGTGAGGCCGAGCCATTCGGTGGGGCGATAGTCGATCTGGCCGAACGCGGCATAATTGGCCGTTTCCAGTCGGTTGGGGCCGTCCACCTGCACCTGGCCCTCGGCGAAGGTGACGTAATCGTGGAGGTTGCCCGCTTCCTTGAAATAATAGCCGCCGAGCACGTAGTTCAGCTTGTTGTCGAGCGCCTTGCCGAGCAGCTGGACTTCCTGGCTGAACTGCCACTGGTGCATGGTGAAGCTGAGCTGGAGGAAGTTGAGCGGCGAGCCGTCGGCGTCGAGCCCGGCGGCCCAGTCGAGCTGACGATAGGCGGTGATCGACTTGACCGCGATGGTGTCGCTCAGGTCATAGTCGATGACGCCCGAGAAGCCCCAGTTCTTGAGGTCGGAAAAGCTGTTGCCGGTGGCATAGCTCTTGTCCGGATCGGCGAGGACATAGCGGCTGTCCCAGGGCAGCCGGTCATTCGCCGGGTTGCCGTCGACATTGACGCCGGCATAGCTCGGCACCTGGAA
This sequence comes from Sphingomonas sp. ABOLE, assembly GCF_003950455.1. Taxonomy (NCBI): domain Bacteria; kingdom Pseudomonadati; phylum Pseudomonadota; class Alphaproteobacteria; order Sphingomonadales; family Sphingomonadaceae; genus Sphingomonas; species Sphingomonas sp. ABOLE. The sequence goes on along the minus strand of NZ_QQWY01000031.1, from coordinate 937 downwards.
GCGCGGGTTGAACTGGGTGCCGGAGGTGCCGCACAGCGCCTGTGCCCCCCGCGCGGCGATCTGCGCCGAGGTCGCGCCGATGCAAAAATTGTAGAGCCCGGCGAAGTTGAAGCCGGTGGTGCCGGTGGGATCGAAGCCGGTGCCGGGCAGGTTGCTGGTCCCGGCGAAGTTTCCGGGCACCGTTTCCGCCGTGCCCAGCAGCTTGTTGGCGCTGGTGCCCTTGTCGCGGCTGTAATCGCCCGACAGCGTGAGGCTGAGCGGGCCGCCGTTCGACCATTTGGCCTTGCCGCGCAGGTTCCAGTTGTCGTTGCCGCCTTCGCGCGTCGAGTTGCCGTACCCGGCCGCCGAAAAGGCGGTGTAGGAAGGCGTGTTGTTGGTACGCTGGTCCGGATAGGGGATGCGCTCGAGATAGCCGTCGCGCGACTGCACCCCGAAGCTGAGGATTGCGCCCAGCGTGCTGGTGATCGGAATATCGACCGCACCGCGCGCGGCCAGGCGCTTGTAGCTGCCCGTGGTCACGTCGCCCTGGACGCGGAATTCCTTGCCGGGGTCGCGGGTGACGATCGAAATCGCGCCGCCGATCGTGTTGCGGCCGAACAGCGTGCCCTGGGGCCCCTTCAGCACCTCGACGCGAGCGACGTCCATCAGGTCCTGGTTCGCGCCCACCGTGCGAGCGAGATAGACGCCGTCGAGATAGAGGCCGACGCCGGGATCGATGTTGAAGGCGAAATCGTCCGAGCCGATGCCGCGGATATAGGCGGAGAGCACCGCGGGCGAGCCCGAGAAGGGCGTGCCGGCATCCAGATTGACGTTGGGTGCGATCGCCGAGAGCTGGGCGACGCTGCCGACCTCCGCTTCCTTCACCGTAGCGGCGCCGAAGGCGCCGATGGCGTGAGCGACGTCACGGGCCTGCTCGGCTCGGTCACTCTGTGACCAG
>NZ_QQWY01000030.1:0-61214 GCF_003950455.1 Sphingomonas sp. ABOLE | reverse complement strand
GGGAGTGTGGGGCATCAGCGGGGGCAGCGCTGCGCTATGAGGAGGGCTCCACGCAGCCCCCGCTGCCGAAGGCGTTGTGCCATTTCTATCTTGCGGCGGAATGTGCCTTTTCTAACTGGCGGCAACATGCCCGGTGGGTGCGGTGGTCAGATCACCGCTACCTCCCATCGGTGCCAGCCCTCAACTCTCCACCACCAACCCCGCCGGCGGCACGCGGACGATGAAATGGCCCTTCACGCCCTGCGGCCATTGCGCGAACGGTACCTTGCCGTGCTCGCTGGCAGCATAGGCCACGGCATAGTCGAGGAGGGCGCGCGCGGCGTCCGCATCCGGGGTGAAGCGGCCCAGCACATAGCCGACCTTGTCCGGCGCCCGCAGGTGCACGGTGCAATGCTCGCTGCACGCGAACAGGCACGGCATCTGCTGGATCGCGATGCCGGCATAGCGCGGATCGGCGTCGCGAGCCTGCGCCAGCGCCTCCGCGAGCATGGTGCCGCCGCGTCGGCCCTGCCCGTCTTCGCGCGCGTCGGCGCTGAAGCGGCAGGTGTTGCACACGACGATTGCGGGGCCGTCTTCAACCGGGGTAAGCATCGGTATCTCCTGATAGTTCAGCGCTCGAACAGCCGATCGGCGAGCAGCTCGCGCGCCTGCCAGCCACGGCGTTCGAGTTCGGGGATTTCGGAAGGCGCCTCGGGATAGCCGAGGCACAGCAAGGCGATCAGCGTCCAGTCCAGCGGTACGTCGAGCAGCGTGGTCACCGCACCAGGATCGAGGATCGACACCCAGCCCAGGCCGATGCCGCGTGCGCGGGCGGCGAGCCACAGCGTGTGTATCGCGGTGACGCAGGAATAGCGCAGCATCTCGGGCATCGTCGCGATGCCGAGGCCGTGCCCGGCAGCCGGACGCTCGTCGCAGAATATGGCCAGCACCTCGGGCGCCTCGCGCAGGCCGTGGAGCTTGAGCGCGCGATAGGCATCGCGCCTCCCCTGCTCCGCATAGTTTGCGGCGGCGCGGGCGTTCTCTGCGTCGACATGGGCCGCCAACGCCTCGCGCAGCGCCGGGGTGCGGAGCCGCACGAAGCGCCAGGGCTGCGCATTGCCGACCGAGGGGGCAAGCGCGGCCGCTTCGAGCAGCGCCCTCAGATCCGCCGGCGCGATCGGCCGCGCAGCGAAATGTCGCACGTCGCGCCGCCAGCGCAGCAGCGTGTCGAACTGGCGATGAAACGCCGCGTCGAAGGCGGGCGCGCCGGTCAGAACTCGATCCCCTTCTGCGCCTTCACGCCCGAGCGGAACGGGTGCTTCACCTGCGTCATCTCGGTGACCAGATCGGCGGCCTCGATCAGCGCCTCGGGCGCATTGCGGCCGGTGACAATGACGTGTTTCATCGGCGGTCGCGCTTCGATCACCGCCAGCACCTCGTCGAGCGGCAAATAGTCGTAGCGCAGCGCGATGTTGAGCTCGTCGGCCAGCACCATGTCGTAGGCCGGATCGGCGATCATCCGCTTCACCTCGTCCCACGCCGTCCGCGTGACGGCGATGTCGCGGGCACGATCCTGCGTGTCCCAGGTGAAGCCCTCCCCCATCGGCTTGAACTCGACCTGGTCCGGGAAGGCATCGAACACCGCCTTCTCGCCGGTCATCATCGCGCCCTTGATGAACTGGACGACGCCCACCTTCATGCCGTGGCCGATGGCGCGGACGACCATGCCCATTGCCGCGCTGCTCTTGCCCTTGCCCTTGCCGGTATGGACGATCAGGAGGCCCTTCTCCTCGCTCTTGGTCGCCATCATCGTGGCGCGGGCGGCCTGGATCTTGCGCATCTTCTCGGCATGCGCGGCGTCGTCGCGGGTCATTGGGGAGCCTTTCGCAGGAGGTATATGTCCATGATCCAGCCCTGCCGGGCGCGGAGCGCGGCGCGGGTCGCGGCGATGCGCGGGCCGGCCTCGGCGAGCGGGCCCTGGTCCAGTGCCTGCTGGGGCATGCCCAGATAGGCGCCCCACCAGATGGTGATGCCGACGGGATCGAGCGTCTCGAATGCGCAGCCGCCGTCGAGCATCACGACGACCGTGTCCGCCTCGGGCGGCCATCCGTGACTACGCAGCAGGCGCCCGGTGGTGATCGTCACCGCACCCGCGAGCGGGTTGAGCGGGATGGCGTGCGCGGCGGTGAGCGCCTGAACGCTGGTGATGCCGGGCACCATGCGAACGCTGACGTCGGGCAGCCGCGCCGCGATCCGCAGCGTGCTGTCGTAGAGCGACGGGTCGCCCCAGACGAGCAGCGCGACCTTGCCCCCACGCGGCAGATGCGTGGCAGCGGCCGCGCGCCACGCGCCCGCGATGGCATCGTGCCAGGCGTGGACCGCCTGGACATAGTCCTCCCCTGCCCGCACCGGCATGTCGAACGCGATGATCGGCACCGGGCGCGTCAGCACCGCAGCACAGATCGCCTCGCGCAGATCGGCGAGATCGGGAGCGTTTTCCTTGCGCGGCACGAGGATGAGGTCGGCGGCGTTGAGCGCGGCGATCGCCTCGCCGGTCAAATGCGCCGGGTTGCCGGTGCCGATGCCGATCAGCTGGAGCACGATCATGCCGCCGCCGCGATCAGGTGGAAGAAGCTGCCCGTGACAGGGCCCCGGACCGATCCGGTCTCGGGGACGGCATTGCCCTCGGCATCGGCGACATCGGCCAGCGGCGCGTCGGTCTGCGAGACGATGGTCGAATAGTGGAACTCATGGCCCGTCAGCCGTGCACCCGCCGGCAGCCCCGAGACGGGCGCCCGGAGCGTTGCCTGGCGGTAGCCGAGGTGCATCCGCCGCTGGGCATGGCTGGTGACAAGCCCAAGCAGCCCGGCCATGCGGTGCGTCTCGCCGGCCTTGTCGACCAGCGCCTCGCCCAGCACCATATAGCCGCCGCACTCGCCGTGCACCGGTCGGTGCTCCGCATGCGCGCGTAGCCCGGTGAGAAACGTCGCCGCCGCCGCGATGGTGCCGGCGTGAAGCTCGGGATAACCGCCGGGAAGCCAGACAAGGTCGGCATCGGCATCGGGCGCTTCGTCGGCCAGCGGCGAGAAAGGCAGCATCTCGGCCCCTGCCCGGCGCCAGCCTTCGAGCAAATGCGGGTAGAGGAAGGAAAAGGCCGCATCCTGCGCGATGGCGATGCGCTGGGCGGGCGGGATCGGCAGCACGACCGCAGTATCCGTACGATGCGATTTCGATGCCGCAGCGGCCTGAAGCGCGCCGAGGTCGACATGGTCGCGGAGAAACGCGGCATAGTCGCCGATCGTGCGGTCGAGATCCGGATGCTCGACGGCCTGCACCAGCCCCAGGTGCCGCTCCGGCAGGACCAGATCGGCGCGACGCGGGAGTGCGCCTAGCACGGGTATGCCGGCCGCTTCCATCCCCGCGCGCACCAGCCGTTCATGGCGCGGGCTGGCGACGCGGTTGAGGATCACCCCGGCGAAGGGCACGCTCGGGTCGAGCCGGGCAAAGCCCAGCGCGGTCGCCGCTGCCGACTGAGCCTGGCCCGATACGTCGACCACCAGCACCACCGGCCAGCCATAGCGTCGCGCCAGATCCGCGGTGGCACCCGTGCCGCTCGCTCCTGCCCGCGCGACGCCGTCGAACAGCCCCATCGAGCCTTCGGCCAGCACGAGGTCACACGCGCCCGCCTCGGCTGCCAGCGCGTCGAGCAGGCTCGCGTCCATCGCCCAGCTGTCGAGATTGTACGAGGCGCTACCGCTCGCCACGCGGTGGAAGGCCGGGTCGATGTAATCGGGTCCGTTCTTGAACGGCGTGACGGCAACGCCGGCCTCGCGCAGCGCGCGGAGCAGGCCCAGCATCACCGTCGTCTTGCCGGTACCCGAGGCGGGCGCGGCGATGATCAGGCCGGGCACGCTCATTCGGCGCTGCCTGCGAAGCGCGACGAGGCGTCCTGCGGCCGGAAGCGCCGATCATAGCCGGCGGCGTAGAGGCTGCTCTCGGCGAAACCCTCCGCCGCCAGCACCGGGCCGACCAGGATCAGCGCGGTGCGCTCCATGGTTCCGGCGACCGCTGCCTCGATCGTCGCCAGCGTCGCGCGGACGATCCGCTCGTCGGGCCAGCTCGCCCGCCAGACCACTGCGACCGGGCAATCCGCGCCATAGGCAGGCAGCAGATCGGCGACGAGCGTCGCGAGATTGTGGATCGACAGGTGGATGGCCAGCGTCGCGCCGGTCGCGGCGAAGTTGGTGAGGCTCTCGCGCGGCGGCATGCGGCTGGCCCGGCCCGGCGTGCGCGTGAGGACGAGCGACTGGCCGAGCTCGGGCAAGGTCAGCTCCGCCTCGAGCGCCGCGGCGGCGGCCGCGAAGGCAGGCACGCCGGGGGTGATCGTGAACGGGATGCCGAACGCCCGCAGCCGACGCAGCTGTTCGCCCATCGCCGACCAGACCGAGAGGTCCCCCGAATGGAGTCGTGCGATGTCCTGGCCGGCGGCATGGGCGGCGACGATCTCCGCCAGGATCGCGTCGAGGTCCATCGGCGCGGTGTTCACGATCTTGGCACCCGGCGGGCAATGCGCGAGGATCGCCTCCGGGATCAGCGATCCGGCATAGAGGCACACCGGGCTGGCTGCGATGAGATCGCGGCCGCGCAGGGTGAGCAGGTCGGGCGCGCCGGGGCCGGCGCCGATGAAATGGACGGTCATACGGGGGCTCCTTCGGCGATGGCGCAGGTCGCCATGCGATCGGGGGAAATCTGTCGCGTGACGAGCAGGCGGGCGCCGGGTCCGGCGGCGGCGAGCGCAGCGGCCTCGGCGACGCTGCCGGTACCCCGCGCGGCAAGGCTGGCGGGGGAGCGGGTGGGCGTGGCGACGCCCGCCACCGCATCGACGACGATCGTCGGCAGCCCAAGCGCCGCCAGCAGCGGCAGCTTGTCGGCGAGCGTCGCGACATGGGTGACCGGCGGCGCCCCCGTCTGCGCCAGTGCGAGCGCCGAACGCAGCGACGCGGCGGTAGCACCGCTGCGATAGCCGAAGCCGGCGACGATCATCGGGTGACGCTCCACTGCACGACCGGATAGCGTGATCGCCAGCCGTGGCGGGTGCCGAGGGGTGCCGCATCGGCCAGCTCGATCCGCAACAAGCTCCCGCCCTCGGCCCCGTGCCACGTGGCGAGCAAGGCCTCGGACTCGAGGGTCACCGCATTCGCCACCAGCCGTACACCGGTGGGTAGCCGTGCCCACAGCGCTTCCAGCAACGCCTGCGACAGGCCGCCCCCGATGAAGACCGCATCGGGAACGCCCTCCGGCAGCACGGCCGGGGCGCGGCCCGGCACTACGCGCAGGCGATCCACCCCGAGCCGAGCCGCGTTGGCACGTGCACGCTCGGCGCGCACGGGATCGGCTTCGACGGCGATCGCGCGATTGGCGGGATGCGCGAGCAGCCATTCGATCCCGATCGAGCCCGAGCCGGCACCGATGTCCCACAGCAACTCCCCTGCGCGCGGTGCGAGCGCGGACAGGGTAAGCGCCCGCACCGGCTGCTTGGTGAGCTGGCCGTCGGACTCGAACCAGCCATCGGGCCGCCCGTTGGCGACTGGCAGCACCGCCCCCGCCCCCGCCGGCTCGATGCCGATGCAGACGGGATGCGCGATGTCCTCCCAGGCGAGCGTGTCGGCGCGCACCGATCGTACCCGCTCGCGCGGACCGCCGAGCGCCTCCAGCACGTGCAGCGTCGAGGCGCCGAACCCCTCGCCCGCCAGATAGGCTGCCAGCGAAGCCACTGCAGCGCCGTCGCGGACCGTTACCAGCAGGTGCTGGCCGGGCGCGAGATGCGGCCGCAGCAGGCCGAACGGCGCGGCGTGCAGCCCCAGGCACAGGGTATCCTGAAGCGCCCAGCCCAGCCGCGATGCCGCCAGCGCGAAGCTGGAGGGCACCGGGTGCGCGGTCCACTCTTCGCGGGCGAGATGCGGGGTGACGCTGGTGCCCGCGCCGAACCAGAAGGGGTCGCCCGAGGCAAGCACCACCACCCGGCGACCGCGCTCGGCGAGGAGCAGCGGGATGCCCTCGGCAAAGGGCGCTGGCCATGCGCGTGCTTCGCACCTAAGTGCCGGCAGCAACGAGAGGTGACGTGGGGCGCCGATGACCAGTTCGGCCTTTTCCAGCGCCGCGCGGGCGGCGGCGGACAGGCCGTCCGCGCCGTCCTCGCCCAGTCCGATGATGGTGAGCCAGGGAAGATCAGCCATGCCGAACGTCCTGCTGCTGGGTGGCACCACCGAAGCGAGCGCGCTGGCGCGGCTGCTGGCCGATCGAGGCGTGACCGCCACGCTGAGCTATGCGGGCCGTACCGAGGCACCGCGAGCGCAGCCGATCCCGGTGCGGGTGGGCGGCTTCGGCGGCGCGGACGGACTGGCCGCGTACCTGCGCGAGGCGCGCGTGACGCATCTGGTAGACGCGACCCATCCGTTCGCGGCGACGATGAGCGCCAATGCGGTCGCGGCGGCGCGGAATTCGGGCGTCCCGTTGCTCGCGCTCACCCGCCCCGCCTGGATGCAGGTGCCGGGGGACCAGTGGATGCGCGTCGCCGATATCGAGGGAGCGGTCGCTGCGCTCGCCGGTGCTCCGCGCAGAATCCTGCTGGCGCTCGGCCGCATGCACGTCGCCGACTTCGCGGCGATGCCGCAGCACCATTATGTCCTGCGCTTCATCGATGCGCCGGCGGTGCGGCCGGTTCTTCCGCACCACACGCTGATCATCGATCGCGGCCCCTTCACGTTCGAGGGTGATCGGGCGCTGCTGGAGACGCACGGTATCGATCTGGTCGTCTGCAAGAATGCCGGCGGTAGCGGTGCGGAGGCCAAGCTGGTCGCCGCGCGCGCGCTCGGCATCCCGGTGCTGATGATCGACCGCCCGGCGCTGCCGCCCCGCACCGAGGTGACCGATCCGGCGGCGGTGCTGGAGTGGCTGGATCATGCCCCCGCTCCCACCGAGCGCGGGGTGTAGAGGATCGGCCGCGCGGTACCCTCGATCCAGCGCGTCTGGCTCGAGCCCAGGATCACCATGGTGCGCATGTCGGCCATCTCGGGCGTAGCCCTGCCGAGGGGCACGATCCGCAGCGCTTCCTCCGGGGTGGAGACTGCGCGGGCGAACAGGATCGGGCGGTCCGGGCCGCAGACCTCCAGCAGCAGTTCCAGCACGCGCGCGAAGCCGTGCGGCCGCGCCTTGGAGCGCGGGTTGTAGAAGGCCATTGCGAAATCGGCTTCGACGGCGAGCCGCAGCCGCTTCTCGATCAGCGCCCAGGGCTTGAGATTGTCCGAGAGGTTGATCGCGCAGAAATCATGGCCGAGCGGCGCCCCTGCCCGCGCGCTGGCGGCGAGCATCGCGGTGATCCCCGGCAGCACGCGGATGTCGAGCCCGCGCCAGGCCTCCGGCCCGGCTTCGAGCGCCTCGAACACCGCCGCCGCCATCGCGAACACCCCGGGATCGCCCGAGGACACGACCACCACCCGCCGCTTCTGCGCCGCGAGATCGAGCGCGAGCGCCGCGCGGTCCAGTTCCACGCGATTGTCCGAGGCATGCAGCGTCAGCCCCGCGCGCGGCGCCACCCGCGCGACATAGGGGATGTAGCCGACGACATCGGTCGCTTCCGCCAGCGCTGCGGTGACCTCTGGCGTCACCAGCGCTTCGTCTCCGGGTCCCAGCCCGGCGATCGCCAGCCAGCCGCTCATGGGCGGCGCCCCCGGCCATGGATGAGCAGGATCGAGAAATAGGGCGTGACGCTGGTCGCCTCGGCGAGCGGTGTTACCCGCTGCTCCGGCATCGCCGCATGCTCGACCAGCCAGGCCTCGGCCTCGCGCCCCGCCGCTGTCACGGCGCGGCGCAGCTTGCCGAGATTGCGGCCGATCTTCATCACCACCAGCGCGTCGGTATCGCGGATGCGGCGGACGAGTTCCGCCTCTGGCAGCGTCGCCATCGCGATCGTCAGCACGTCGTCGCCCCAGGTGATCGGCTGGCCGGTCGCGTTCCATGCCCCCGCCATGCCGGTGATCCCCGGCACGACCGCCACCGGCACCTGGCCCGACAGCCGGGAATGGAGGTGCATGAACGAGCCGTAGAAGAAAGGGTCGCCCTCGCAGAGCACCACCACGTCCTCTCCGGCGCGCGACAACGCCAGCAGCCGCGCGGTGCATTCGGCGTAGAAGGCGGACAGGCAGGCATTGTAGCGCGGGTCGCTGACCGGGATCTCGGTCGTCACCGGATATTCCATCGGCAGCTCGATGGCGTCGGGCCGGAGCATGCCCTCCGCGATCCGCCGCGCCTGGCCCGACCGCCCCGCCTTGCGGAAATAGGCGACATGGCGGGCGTCGCGCACCAGCCGGTCGGCGCGAACGCTGAGCAGGTCGGGCGCGCCGGGGCCGAGGCCAACGCCGTGGATCGTGCCCAGGCTCATTCGGCGCGGCTCGCCAGTGCGTTGACCGCGGCGACGGTGATCGCGCTGCCCCCGAGCCGCCCCTCGACGATGCAGCACGGCACCGGCGGGGCGGCCCAGAGCGCCGCCTTCGATTCCACCGCGCCGACGAACCCCACCGGGCAGCCGATGATCGCGGCCGGCCGCGGACACGTCGGATCCTCGAGCATGTTGAGCAGATGGAACAGCGCGGTCGGTGCATTGCCGATCGCCACCACTGCGCCAGCCAGATGCGGCCGCCAAAACTCCAGCGCGGCAGCCGAGCGCGTATTGGCCATTTCCTGGGCGAGCGCCGGCACATGCGGGTCGTGCAGCGTACAGATCACGCGATTGTCGGCCGGTAACCGCGCGCGCGTGATCCCTTCCGATACCATCCGTGCGTCGCACAGGATCGGCGCGCCCTCGGCCAGTGCCGCCCGGGCCGCCTGCACGAAGCCGGGCGAGAAGCAGACATAGGGCGCCAGCTCGACCATCCCGGCCGCGTGGATCATGCGCACGGCCACGGGCTCCTCGTCGGGCGAGAAGCGGGCGAGATCGGCCTCGGTGCGGATTGTCGCAAAGGACTGGCGGTAGATGGCGGTGCCATCGGTTTCGTAGTGATAGGGCATCAATCGGTTCCGAAGAGGGTAAGCAGCGCGCCGGGACTGAGACCGGCATGGGTGGACGACGCACCGGCGCGAGCATCGAAGGCAAGATCGAACCGGCCGTCCCGGCCCGTCGCCACCACGTCCGCCGCCTGCGCCAGCGCGCAGCCCTTCGCACAGCCCGAGACGTGCAGCCGGCCGGAGACCAGCGGCGCGAGCTGGCGCGCCAGAGCTCGCGTCTCGACGCTCGCCTGCGGGCAAGCCGGCGCACCGACACAGGCATCGGTACGCAGCAGCGGATCGGTAGGGTCGGTGATGAAGGCGGCCTCGCGCAGCCCGGCACCTTCCACTAGGAGGCTGCGCCACGGCGTGATCCGGACGCCTGCCGCCCATGCCGCGCACGCGTCCGCCAGCACCCTCGCGTCCACTTGTCCGAAAGGCACGCCGAGTGATGCGCCCAGCGGGTGCAGCCCCGGCGCAATCGGGTTGGCCGGGGCTGCGGGTGCGATGCGGTCGCTCGCCCAGTCCGGGAGCGGCGCGACATGGCGCGCCATGCGCCCAGCGGCGGTACCGCCGGTATCGATGAACCAATGCGCCAGCCGGACGAGCGCGTCGGCTGCATCTCCGGCTGCGACGGGCGCCCCGTTGGCGCGCCCCGCCGCGCGGAGGAGGAGAGGGCCTTCGACGCCGCGCTCGATGCGGAAGTCCCCCGGCGCATCGGCCAGTAGCGGCACGGGCCCCGCGTCGACCACGACCCCCATCTTGCCCGGCAGGTCGGGCAGCGTGTCGAGCGCGGCAAGCAGATCGCCGGCGATGCGATGGGTGTCGTCGCCCGCCTGCCAGTCGGGTGCGACCAGCAGGTTGCGGCGTTTCTCCCTTGCCGGATCGGCATCGACAAGGTCCAGCGCAATCAACCGCTCGACCAGCGGGAGCCAGCGCGCTTCGGTGACGCCGCGAATCTGTAGATTGCCGCGGCTGGTCAGGTCGATCAGGCCGTTGCCAAGCGTCAGCGCCGCGTCGCACAGCCCGAGCACCTGCGAACGGGTAAGCCGCGCGAGCCGGGGCTTTACCCGCACCAGCAGCCCGTCACCCGCCGCCATGGGCCGCCACGCATCGGGACACCAGCCACGGACCTGGAAGCCGCTCATGCCGCGCCGCCAAGGGATGCGAGGATGGAGTTGCGACGGGTCTGCCAAAGTCCAGCGGCGTGCAGCGCTGCGAACCGCGCCTCCATCGCCGCCAGTGCCGCCGGGTTCTCGCGGGCGAGGAAATCCAGCACCTCGGGCTGGCCGAGCGTCGCATCGTGGTAGAGGTCGAACAGCTGCGGCGGCACCGCACCTGCGAGATGCGCGAAGGCGCCGAGATGATCGAGCGTCGCCGCGATCTCGGCCGCGCCGCGAAAGCCGTGGCGGCGCATACCGGCGATCCAGCCCGGGTTCGCCGCGCGCGATCGGACGACGCGGGCGATCTCTTCGGTCAGCGGCCGCGCCACTGGGCGCGCCGGGTCGCGTGCGTCGAGGTGGTAGAGTGCCGCCGTTCCGCCACGCATCGCTTTGGCGGCGGCAAACCCGGCTTCGTGTGCGGCATAGTCGGCCGCGAGGAGCAAATCGGTTTCGATCAGGTCCTGCAGATGCACGAACACATCCGCATCGGAGACCCTGGCGCGCAGCCCCTCCGGATCGGCCTGGGGCTCATGCCCGTCGAACGCATGGTCCGATGCGGCGAGCCACGCCTCGCCTGCCGCATGCCGCGCCTCTTCGGTATAGGTCTCGACCGCATCACCTATGCCGAGGCCGTAGCTGCCGGGACGCGGGCCATAAACGCGCGCACCGGCATCCTTCCCGGCGAACGGGTTCCATTCGGGTGCTTCGTCACGCGCCGCCAGTGCTCGCACGGCCTGGCCGAACAACTGCGGGAGTGTCGGGAAGGCATCGCGGAACAGGCCCGATACGCGCAGGGTCACGTCGATCCGCGGGCGGTCGAGCATCGCGATCGGCAAAATCTCGACGCCCGTCACCCGCTCGGAGGCAGGGTCCCAGATCGGTGCGGCCCCGAGCAGGTGCAGCGCCATCGCGAACTCCTCGCCGGCGGTGCGCATCGTCGCCGACCCCCACAGGTCGACGACCAGCCCATTGGGATAGTCGCCATGATCCTGCAGGTGGCGGCGGATCAGTTCGTCGGCGAGAACGATGCCCTGCGCATGCGCGGCGCGGCTGGGTACCGCGCGCGGATCGATCGTGTAGAGGTTGCGGCCGGTCGGCAGCACGTCGGTGCGCCCGCGGAAGGGTGATCCGGACGGGCCCGCTGCGACGCGCTTGCCCGCCAGGCCCGCAAGCAGCCCGGCGCGTTCCGCGTTCCCGCACGCGCCGCGACCGAACACATGCAGCCCGTCACCAAACTGGCTTTCCTTCACGTCGCAGACGAACCGATCGATGCGGGTGATCGCCTCGGCGCTGCTGGTGGCACCGTCTAGCCCCAGTTCCGCCTCGAGCCCGACCGCGCGGGCTTCGTCGCGGATCGTGGTCTGGAGACGATCGCGACGCGCCGGATCGAGGCCCACGGCGTTGGAAAATTCGTCAAGCAGCGCTTCGATCCGGCCAAAGCCGGCGCCGGTCCCCGCGGTCTTCAGTGCAGGCGGCAAATGGCCTATGGTGACCGCTCCGGTGCGGCGCTTGGCCTGCGCGGCTTCGCCGGGATCGTTGACGATGAACGGGTACAGGATCGGCAGACCGCCGGTGAGCGCCTCCGGCCAGCAGGCGTCGGAAAGCGCCACCGCCTTGCCCGGCAGCCATTCGAGCGTGCCATGCGCGCCGATATGGACGATGGCGTCGATGCCCTGCGCCTTCAGCCACAGGTAGAAGGCGACATATCCATGCCGCGGCACCCGCCCGACATCGTGGTAGCTGTCCTCTCGCGTCGCCGGGGCCCCGCGTTCCGGTTGGAGCGCGATCAGCAGCTTGCCGCTTTGCAATGCGGGGAAGTGGAAATGACCGTCACGGCACGCGGCATCGGCATCAGGTTCCCCCCATGCCGCGCCGAGGGCCTCCCGCAACGGCTGAGGCAGCGTCGCCAGCGCTTCGCGATAGGCGGCGAGCGGCCAGCGCAGCGTGTCGCGCTGCAACCGCTCGGCCAGGCTGTCCACCGGCTCTCCCAGATCGGCAGCGATGGCCTCGGCGGAGGCGAGCGCGTCCAGGCCGACGGCGTGCGCGAGCTGCCAAGCCTTGCCGGGATAGGTCGAGAGGACGAGCCCGATTTGCTTCTGCGCTACGGGCTTCTGCGCGAGGGCAATCCAGCCTGCGACCCGCGTGACGATCGCCTCGATCCGCTGCGGTTCGGCCCGATGCACCGTGCGCGCGAAGCCCAGCGCCTCGTCGCGCGCCTCGGCCTGCTTGAAGCTGGCGACACCGGCGAAAAGGCGCCCGTCGAGCTCGGGCAGCACGACGTGCATCGCGAGATCCGCCGGTGACAGCCCGCGCTCGGCGCTGACCCAGGCTTCGCGTGACGCAGTAGCGAGCGCGATCTGGAACACCGGCACGCCGGCAGCATCGAGCGGCGACCGGCCGTGCTCGTCGCGTGCCGAGAATGCGGTGGCGTTCACGATAGCAGCGGGGGCGAGGTCGCGCACCCATTGCTCCACCTGCGCGCGGGCGTCCGGGGCCTTGAGCGAGGGCACGAAGATCGAAAGCGTGTCGAAACCGGCGCTCTCGAACACGGCGTGGAGCGCCTCGAACGGGCCCACATCGCACGCAGCAAGGTACGAGCGGTAGAAGATGATCAACACCAGCGGCCTACCCGACCGCCGCCATGGGCATGCCTCGGGGATCCGCAACGCCGCATCGCCGGGCTGGCGATCGGGCGGACGAAAAGCGCCAAGCGCGGGGTGCCAGACACCGAACGCTGGCAGCGGGGCGTAGGGCAATGGCTCGACTGAAGGCAGCCGCGCCATCGCCGCCAAAACGCCCAGGGCGGCGCGTGCCGCCGCGGCCCCGCCCGCATCACAGAGCCGCGCGAGGTCTCGCAAGACTTCGACCGGTACCGTCGACGCCGCATCCAGCCGTTCGTCCGGACGGCCATCCGCCGGCAACACCGCCAGCGCGATCCCGCGTTCGCGTGCCCGCGTCTCCACCTGCTGCAGGCCGTAGCTCCAATAGGGCATGCCGCCGATCAGCCGGATCAGGATCGCCTTCGCGCCCGACAAGGTCCGCTCGACATAGGTGTCGACCGATAGCGGGTGCATCAGCTCCGCGAGGTTCGCCAGCCGCAGCGAGGGCAGCACGTCGCGATGGCCATGCCATGCCGCCGCGAACGCGCCGAGGTCGCTGTCGGAAAAGGACAGCACCACCAGGTCCGCGGGAGCCTGCCCGAGGTCCTGGGGCGCGGCATTTTCCTCCAGCCCGTGCGTTTCGCGGAACAGGACGTGCATGGCCCCTGTGCCTCAGCCCGCCAGCACCGCGCGGAACGCTGCGGGATCGACATGGTCGTGCTCGGCGATCGCCACCAGCGCGGTGCCGCGCGGCTCGCCGGGACGCCAGGGGCGGTCATACTGGTGCCGCACCCGGCTGCCGACCGCCTGGACCAGCAGCCGCATCGGCTTGCCCGTTACCGCCGCATAGCCCTTCACCCGCAGCACCTTGTGCTCGCGCGCCAGTTGTTCGATGCGGGCGACCAGCTCGGCCGGATCGGCGATCTCGCCGAAGGTCACGACGGTGCTGTCGAAATCCTCATGCTCGTGATCGTCGGCGCCGTCATGATGCGAGGGGCGCGCGGCGAGGTCGTCCTCGGCGGCGGCGCCCAGCCCCAGGATCACGCGCGGGTCGATCGCGCCTTCGCGGATCTCGACCACCGGCACCGGCCGCGGCGCCTCGGCGGCGATCACCGCGCGGGCGGCAGCGACGCCCTCGGGTCCTGCCAGATCCACCTTGGTCAGCAGCACCATGTCGGCGCAGGCGAGCTGGTCCTCGAACACTTCGGCAAGCGGCGTCTCATGGTCGATTCCCGGATCGGCCGCCCGCTGCGCCTCCAGCGCCACCAGATCGGGCGCGAACCGGCCTTCGGCGACCGCTTCGGCATCGGCCAGCGCCAGCACGCCGTCGACGGTGATGCGGCTGCGGATCGCCGGCCAGTCGAACGCCTTGAGCAGCGGCTTGGGGAGCGCAAGACCCGAAGTCTCGATCAGGATGTGGTCGGGACGAGGCTCGAGTGCCAGCAGCCGCTCCACCGTCGGGATGAAATCGTCGGCGACGGTGCAGCAGATGCAGCCATTGGCCAGCTCGACGATGTTCTCGGCCGGGCAATCGGGGATCGCGCAGGACTTCAGGATCTCGCCGTCGACGCCGAGCGTGCCGAACTCGTTGACGACTACCGCTAGCCGCCGCCCTTCGGCATTCTGGATCAGGTGGCGGATCAGCGTCGTCTTGCCGGCGCCGAGAAAGCCGGTGACGATGGTAACGGGGACCTTGGCCAGGTCGGTCATGCATGTCTTCCCCCGCGCCCGAGCGAACACACGGCGGGGCTTGCCAGACGCATGTCCGGCCGGCGCGCGACGACGGGCGGGCGCGACAATCGCCCGGCACCACGCGACCGTGCAGCCCCAGCCGCACAGCTTCGTCGCTCGAACGGAAGCAAGACCGTGCCGCGGCCATCCCCTGGACCAAGGCAAGAGCGACCGTAGCGCCGGCAGGTCTCCTGGCTTGCGGGTCACGGCACGCTGCACGCCTTCCCAGGCCGTGTCGGCCCAGTGGCTGCCCCTCGGCGGAGGCCAGTGCATCGCGCTATCCGCTCACAGTTGCAGGGACAGCCGCGGATTTGGGGAGCAGCCTCCCCGCACCGCATTCCCGATTAAGCCCCATGTCCGGGGCACCGGCGCGATCATATCGAAGGCTGGAAAGCCTTCTAGGACCGCTCTAGACCCGCACCTCGATCTCGTCCAGCCTCTGCCAGCGATAGATGGCGAAGCTGATCAGCCAGCAGGCGACGAACAGGCCGATGATCGCGAAGCCGAGGCCGTTGAAATGCGCGCCGAGATCGGCGGCGAGCCCGAACGCCCCGCCGGTCCAGCCCATCTTGTCGCCGATCAGCGCCAGCGTCTCGATGCCCCCGATCACGATCGCGACCAGCGCGGAGATCAGCGTGATGGTGACGTTGTAGTAGAGCTTGCGGATCGGCTTGACGAACGCCCATTGATAGGCGCCGAGCATCACCACCCCGTCCAGCGTATCGACCAGCGCCATCCCTGCCGCGAACAGCGCCGGCAGCACCAGCAGCGTGCCGAGCGAGACGCCGTGCGCCGCCTGACCCGCCGACATGCCGAGGATCGCCACTTCGGTCGCGGTGTCGAAGCCCAGCCCGAACAGGAATCCGAGCGGCGCCATGTGCCAGCTCTTGCTGACGAGTCGGAACATCGGCCCAAACAACTTCGACAGCGGCCCGCGCGAGGCGAGCAGCAGGTTGAGGTCGTCCTCGACATAGGCGCCGCCCGCGCGGACGTGCTGGAAGGTCTTCCACACCGATCGCAGGATAATCAGATTCATGCCGGCAATGGCGAACAGGAACAGCGCCGAGACGCTGGTGGCGATCACCCCGCCCACTTCCCGGAAGGCCCCCATGCCCGCCAGAGCGCCGGTCGCGAGCGCGATGCCGGCCGAGGCGATGGCGATGATCCCGGAATGCCCGATCGCGAACCACAGCCCGGTGGCGATCGGCCGCTGGCCGTCGTTCATCAGCTTGCGGGTGACGTTGTCGATCGCGGCGATGTGATCGGCATCGACCGCATGGCGCAGCCCCAGCCCCCAGGCGAGCAGCGCAGTGCCGAGCATCAGCGGCTGGGCATGGAACAGGGCGAAGGCCCAGCCCCCGGCGGCGAGATTGGCGGCGATCAGCAATGCGAACAGCAGGGCCACGCGCGCACGCAACGGCAGAACGGACAAGACAGGACACTCCGGCGGCGTCGTGCGACCAGGCCGGGGCCACCGCGAGCGGCCGATCGCGCATCCCGGCCGGACGCTTGCCAAGCGACCGGGCCACGCAACCGCGAACGGCCCCAGCCGCTCATGCGCCGCTCAGACGGAGTACACCGTGCCGCGGCCATCCCCTGGGCCAGGGCAAGAGCGACCGGACGCCGGCAGGTCTCCTGGCTCGCGGGTCCCGGCACGCTGCACGCCTTCCCAGGCATCTCCGCCCAGTGGCTGCCCCTCGATTGGAGGCCAGTGCATCGCGCTATCCGCTCACAGTTGCAGGGACAGCCGCGGATTTGGGAGCGAGCTCCCGCACCGCATTCCCGATTAAGCCCCCGTCGGGGCACCGGCGCGATCAGGCGCTGGTGGTAGGCGAAGCCGGGCGGTGGATCAACCGCCGGTCCGCGCCGGTACACAGAAAATGCAGCGCCGACACCATGGTCAGCCCGCCCACCGCGAGCGCGGCCGCATAGCAGCAGGTAATGAAGAAGGGCAGCCAGCGCACCTCCGGCGCGCCGAGCGCATGGACGAGCAGCAGCGCCACGCTGCCGACATAGCCCGAGGCATCGGCGATATAGATCAGGAACCCGGCATTGGCGGCGGTGCCGATCGTCGCGATCATGCGATCGAACAGCATCGCGTTGAACGGGGTATAGGCGAGGTAGAGCCCCGCCCCCGCCACCGTCATCCAAGGCAGCGGCGCGAGCAGCCCCGCCTGGAAGGCGAGCGTCGAGCCGCCCAGGCAGAGCGCGCCGAGCAAGATCAGCCCGTGCATCGCCAGCAGCGCGCGCAGATTGTCGCGGATCAGCATCAGCAGCGCGAGGGCCGCGAGCGTGAGCAGCGCGATCGGCAGCTCGCTCGCCGAGAATATCGCCGCCTCACCGCCATAGCCGAGCGCAGCCCACAGCTCGCGCGCGAAATTGTCGCGGACGTCCCGCAGCGCCGTGAGCAGCACATAGCCGAGCACGAGCAGCACCAGCGTCGCGCCGTGTGCACGCAGGAACGCGGCGCGGTCGGCGGCCTGCATCGGCACGCGAACGGTGCGCTCCGCCTCGTCGCACGCGTCGGGCGGCGGCAGGCGCTCCAGCTGCCACAGCGCGGTTAGCAGAAACGGCACGAAGGCCAGTCCGGTCGCCGCCGGCATCCACTGTTCCGCAACCCCCGCCTCCATCAGCAGCGCCGCCACCGACTTCACTACGCCCGAAGACAGGATGAAGCTCGCGCACAGCATCGCGCCGAGCAGTTCGGATACGCGGCGCCCCTCGACATAGCTGAACACCAGTCCCCAGATCAGCCCCAGCGGCAGGCCGTTGAAGAACAGGCAGGCGACGTTCCACGGCGCCGGGATCAAGGCGAAGAGGATCAGTGCGAGCCAAGACGCGCCAATGAGCGCAAGGATCATGCGCGCCCGCCCCTGCCGCCCGGATTCGGAGATGACGCGGACGCCGATCAGCTTGGACAGCGCGTAGCCGACCACCTGCGCGATCAGCAGCGCGGTCTTGTAGTCGATGGCGGAGTGCCAGCCCGCCACATCGGCATAGCTGGCCACGGCGAACGGCTTGCGGAAGGCATACATCGCGAAATAGGCGCTGAACGCCGCGAGCCCGCCCAGGAAGAGCGTAAATCCCGACGTGGTCCGCGCGGCACCGCGCGCGCCATCACCGTGCATTGCGATTCCCCATGAAGCGCCGCGCTTGTGACGGGCCTGCGCGACAGCTTCATGACATCGAAATCAGGCCTCGATCACCAGGGGCGGACGCGAAGGGCCTCCGCTTCCGCGACACAGCTTTGTGCATCGGGGCGCGGCGCGGTATTGCGCAGCCGCGCCGCTTCCTGCCGCGCCGCCGCGAGATCCCGCTGGTAGGCGGGCGAGGTCTGCAGCACCGCGAACACCGAGGCGCCGGCCATGTAGCCGGCTTCGACCGCGCTCTTGCTGTGCGACCCGCAAATCGCCCGGCTCTCGCCATAGGCACGGCCGCGCGCGAGGATCGCAGTCGCCTTGTCGGGCATCACCTCGGCGAGGATCTGCGCTTCCAGCCAACCATTGGCGGTGTGCCCCGACGGGTAGTCGCCATTGCTGGCGAGATGTGCGGTCTTGGCCTCGCAGATCGGGCCGTCCTCGCGCAGATAGGGACGCGGCACTTGGTAGGCAGCCTTCACCCTGCCGACGACCGGGCCCGTGCCTGCGCGATCGAGCAGCCGGGCAAGTGCCGGCGCAGTCTTGACGTCGAGCACCATCCCCATCGCGCAGGCGTTGCGGCGCAGCGGATCGTTGGTGACGTCGTCGGTGGCGATCCGCCAGCGCGGGGTGCCCTCCAGCTTCCGCGTTGCCCGGAACACCGCCATGTCCAGGGCAGCGCCGGGGCTGTCGAGCGCCGGCGGCGGCGGCAGGATCGCCATGCCGTCGGGATATTGGCCCGCGGCGAGGTACGGCGCCGTGTCACTCGCCTGAGGGACCGCGATGAGCAGCGAGAGCGCTGCGAAGATGCCACCGCGGATCATGCGGAGCGGCTCGGTCGGGCAGCGGCGCCCGAGGCGGAAGCGTGGAGCTGGTTGCGCATGCGGCCTCCCCTACGCTGCCGCGCGTTTTTCTGCTACGTGCTTTTACGGAAGCATGCATTATGCCGCAGGCAAGGCCGATCCGGGCAAGGTGCACGCACCTGCACATGGGGGCGACGTGGACATATCGCTTCAGAATAACATCTTGGAGCTTGTCGCCAAAGGCGCCGATCTTGCCTCGGTCACCGATCGGCTGTGCCGCGAGGTGGAAGTGCGCCTGCCCGATGTCCGTTCCATGATTCTTCGGGTAGATCTCGCCGGGCGGCTCCATCCCGTTGCCGGCCCAAGCCTTCCGGAACGCTATCTGGAGGCGGTCGACGGGATGATGATCGGCCCCAAGGTCGGCTCGTGCGGCGCCGCTGCCTATCACGGCGAGCCGGTCGCGAGCATCGATATCGAGACCGATCCCAACTGGGCCAAATATCTCGACCTGACCCGCCCGCTGGAGCTGCACGCCTGCTGGTCGAACCCGATCACGAACGCCCGCGGCGAGGTGACCGGCGTCGTTTCCTTCTACTATCGCGTGCCGCGCGGGCCCACGCCGATGGAACGGCGGATCATCCAGGTTTGCCTGCACCTGTGCGCGATCGCGATCGAACAGGATATCTGGCGCGCCAAACACGTTCGTCGCGCGCAACTCGACGGGCTCACCGGCCTGCCCAATCGCTCGGCCTTCACCACCTCGCTCAGCGAGCTGGATTGCAGCGAGCCAGGGGCCTGGGGGTTGATCCTCGTCGACCTCGACAATCTCAAGATCGTCAACGACACGTTCGGCCATGCCGCGGGCGATGCGTTGATCATCCACGCCGCGCGGCGCCTGTCCGAAGCCGCCGCCCCCGATCGCGCCTATCGCCTCGGCGGCGACGAATTCGCGGTGCTGGTGCAGAGCCCAGCGGCGCTCGCCGACCCGGCCGAAGCCGCGCGCATGCTGCTCGATGCGCTTGCCCAACCGATCGAGGATGGCGAACGCAACGTCGTCCCCCGCGCGACCGCCGGCGGCGCGCTGATCGGCGAAAGCGAGACGGCCGAACAGGTGCGGCTCAATGCCGATCTCGCGCTCTACCATGCCAAGGAAACCGCGCGCGGCAGCTTCGTCCGCTACGTGCCCGGCATCGCCACCCGCATGGCCCGGCGGCTCGATGCGATCCATGCGGTGGAGCGCGCGCTCGCCGAGAATCGACTCCTCCCCTATTACCAGCCGCTGTTCGACCTGAAGACCGGCGAGATCCTCGGCTTCGAGGCGCTATGCCGAATGCGCACCGAGGACCGCATCGTCTCCGCCGCCGAATTCTTCGAGGCAACCACCGACGGCAAGGTCGCCGGTGCGATCACCGCACGCATGCTCGAACGCGTCGCCGCCGACCTGCGCCACTGGTGCGACCTCGGCATCGCGCCGCCGCATGTCGGCATGAATTTCTCATCGAGCGACTTCCACGGCGCCCGGCTGCGCGAGATGATCCCAGAGACGCTGGCGCGGTACGGCGTGCCGCTGCACCATCTGGTGCTGGAGATCACCGAGACGGTGTATCTTGGCCAGGGCGACACCGTCGTCGCCGATACGCTGCGCTGGTTCCGTGCCCAGGGGCTGCTGGTGGCGCTCGACGATTTCGGCACCGGCTATGCCTCGCTCACCCACCTGCTGACCATGCCGGTCGACTTCATCAAGATCGACAAGAGCTTCACCGACCAGCTGCTGCAGAACAGCGCCAGCCGCGCGATCGTCGAGGGCGTGCTGCACATCGCGCAGGAGCTCGACATGCGGGTGATCGCCGAAGGGGTCGAGACCGAGCTGCAGGCAGAACGGCTGCGCAGCATCGGATGTGCCTATGGCCAGGGGCACCTCTTCTCGCCCGCGGTCGGGATGGAGCGCGCGACCGAGATCCTGCGCGCGGCGAAGATCCCGCCGCTCTCGCCCACGCGCGGTGCGGCCGGAACGGCATCCGACACGGCACTGCTTCACTGAAGCTGCGCCGCGACGACCAGGCAGCTTTCAGGCTGCCTTGACCGAATTCGCCGCCTGCTCGTCCAGCAGCTGGTTGAACCGCTCGACATAGGGCTTGAACCACTCTGCCTTTTTCAGATCGTCGGCGGTGTTGATACCGTGCAGCTTGCTGGTGATCTGCGGGTCGGTCTCCTTCGCCTTGGTCATGGCTTCGACCAGCAGGCTCAGCATCTTGTCATCCGGATTGGTGCTCGCCGAAATGTCGCCGAACACCGACTTGCTCTGCTCCTCGCCCAGCGTGACCCGCGCGGAAGCCCGGCCTAGCTGGCTGCGCACGCTCGTATCCTTCGCCGCCTCGCCGTCATACACGCGCATGACCTCTGCGCGATCTTCCGGCCGAACGGCCGAAAGCCCCATGCCGATATAGGTGTTATGCAGTTCGGGCGACCCGACATAGCCGCCAGCGCGGAAGTGATCCTGCCACTGCGTCGCCATGACAGCCAGATTCTTCTCTTCGTCGGAGAAGGTGCCACTGGTGTCGGCAGCGACCAGCGCCATCGAGCGGGTATCGAGATCGCCGATCATCGCGTAGACATATTCGCTCGTGTTCTTGTTTACATCCGCCCCGATGCGCGCCGTCTTATCGTCGAACCGTGCCCGCACGTCCTTCAACACCTCGGCATCGTTCAATCCCGCCGAACTGCTGACCCGCGTAGGGTCGCTGATCCCGATGGCGAATTCATGCGAGGAGAAGCCCTCCAGGGCCGGCACGAACATCTCCTAGACGGACGGCGCCTCGTCTTTGGGCTTGGCGGTCTCAGGCTTGTCGGATTGCGCTGCGAGCAGCGCATTCGCCGTGTCGGACGCGAGCTGCACGCCGCGCGGGTCGGCTGCTGCCGCCGACGGCTCCACTGCCGCCGGCGTGGCCTCAGCAGCTTTGGTGTCATTACCCACGGGCGCAACGGTGGCTACGCCGGCAAGATCGGCGGCCTGCGGCAACGGACGGATCGAAGACATCAACTTTCCCCTCGAAGATGCTCTATTCCAACACCTATCCTCATATGCGGGAATTCGGCGCCGACGTCCTCTCTCGCAAAAGAATTTCAATCGTTGCGAGTAAAGCTACGGTTCTCCCGCGTGCGGGGCAAAAAACGGGCCGAAGGATCGTGCCTCCGGCCCAGTGCTTTCCTCCCCAGGAAAGTCAGAAACGGGTGCGCAGCGTGATACCGTAGGTGCGCGGCTCGGCGAGATAGGCCGAGAAGAGCTGGCGGCCGCCCGGATATTTGGGATCGGTGAACGGCGCGGTGGCGGCACCCTCCTGGAAGGGCGAGTTGAACACCACCTGGGTGTAGTTCTGGTTGAAGATATTCTGTCCCCAGAACTCGATCGCCCAGCGCTCATCCTTGCCGCGGATGCCGATGCGGCCGTTGACCAGCGTGAAGCCGTCCTGGATCTTCTGCGGGAACAGGTCCGAGCCGGTATTGAAGTCGCCGGTCATGCGCGCGTCGAAATAGATCAGCCCGCTGAGGCCCGAGCTGCCGAGCGGCGGCGTCCAGGCCACCGATGCGGTGCTGACGATCTCCGGCGCGTTGGACAGCTGCTGCCCCGGCAGCAGTCGAAGCGCCTGGTCGAGCGGTGCGCCGGCGTCGCTGCCGACCAGCTGGTCGCGATAATGGGTATCGGCATAGGTCAGGCCCAGTCCGACGCGGAAGTCGCGCGCCGGCACGATCGAGGCTTCGAGCTCGACGCCCTGCGACACCACGCCGTAGCTGACGTTCGAGGACGAGCAGGCCCCGGTGGTGGACGCCGCGGCGTTGAAGTTGGTCGCGGTGCTGAACTTGCTCTGGTCGCGATCGCCGCCGCCCAGGCTGGCGGTGCAGCCGTTGATGTTCTGCACCAGGAAAACGGTGCCGTTGAAGGTGTTGAGCTGGAAGTTCTTGAACTGCTGACGGAAGGCCGAAAGGTTCAGGCTGAACTTCCGGGTCGAGTATTTCAGCCCGATCTCGAAGGCGTTGTTGGTTTCCGGCGCGAACTGGAGGTTGGCGGTCAGCGCCTGCGCGCCGCCCACTGCCGCGAAGGGCAGGATCGGCACTTTGAGCGCCGACTTGTCGAGGTTGAACCCGCCCGCCTTGTAGCCGCGCGAATAGCTGCCGTAGAGCAGCAGGTCGTCGGTCGGCTTGTAGGAGAGGATCGCGGTGCCGGTGAACTGGTCCTCCTTGCGGGTATCGCTGATCGCAACGCCGTTGAGCTCGGCGGTGGAATTGCCCTGGCAGGACAGGCCGAGAATGCCGTCGATCGTCGCGGTGAGCGAGGCGACCGAGCGGAGCGGCAGCAGCGACGTCTGGTTGGCGACGCAGGCGGTGTTGTCGTTGCCGAAGGTCGCGTTCAGCCGCTTGCGCTCATTGGTGTAGCGCAGGCCCAGGGTAAGGTCCAAGCCTTTGGTGACGTGGAAGATATTGTGGGTGAACAGCGCCCAGTTGCGGCTGTTCTGCTTGAAATAGTCGCGCGTCGTGCCGCGATCGTTGATTCCGTCGAGCCGGTCGAACGCCGCATAGATCAGCGGGCTCGCGGCACCGAACAGCGCCGGCCGCGCGGCAAGGCAGCCCGCCGCTGCCGGGTTGTAGAGGGCGGCGAGCGCGCTGCCCGAGACGATCCGGCAGGTGGCGAAGCGCCCATACTGGCTGCCGAAGCGGAGATTGTCGACGAGCGTCAGGTCCTCGTTGGCGAAATAGCCGCCGACCAGCCAGTCGAGCTTCTCGTTGAACGCGGTACCGTTGAGGCGGAGCTCTTGGCTGAACGTCTCGAACGCGCGCGAGGAGTCCGCATTGGGGGCGCGATAGAGCAGGTCGACCGCGCTGTAATCGGTGTCCGCACCCTGGCTGGAGAAATAATTGCGATAGCCAGTGATCGAGGTGAGCTTCACATTGCCCAGGTTCCAGTCGAGCTGCACCGAGCCGCCCCAATCCTCGGTGATGCCGCCATAGCTGCGCCCCCGAGAGACATAGAGATCGCGGCTATACGGATTGCTGAACGCCGCCATCGGCTGGCCAAGATCGCGCAGCACCCGGACGATGTTGTTCGCGGTCGGGCTGTTCAGGCTGCCAATATAGGGGTTGATCGAGGAATCGACATAGACCGCGCCGCAGCATTCTTCGTTGCGATGGGTATAGTCGCCGATCACGCGGATCTGGATGTCGCTGGTCGGTTCGAACAGCAGCTGGCCGCGCAGGAAGTAGCGATCGCGATTGTTGACGTCGCGATTGTTGGTGACGTCGCGGTAAAAACCGTCGCGCTTCATGTAGACGCCGTCGAGCCGGCCCGCCACGGTGCTGCTCAGCGGCACGTTGACGAAGCCCTGCAGGCGGATTGTCTCGTAATTGCCATAGGTCGCCTCGGCCCCCGCCGAGAAGATCGACTCCGGCTTCTTCGAGACGATGTTGATGAGGCCGGCCGAGGCATTGCGGCCGAACAGCGTGCCCTGCGGCCCGCGCAGCACCTCGATCCGCTCGAGATCGCCGAGCTCGCTGAGACCGATGCCGGAGCGAGAACGATAGACGCCGTCGATGAACACCGCGACCGAGCTTTCCAGGCCGGGATTGTCGCCGACCGTACCGATCCCTCGAATACGCGCGGAGCCATTGGCTTCACTGCCCGTCGAGGAGACCAGCAGCGACGGCGCGACCTGGTTCAGCGCGCGGATGTCGTTGGCACCGGTCTGCTGCAGCGTCTCGGCGCTGACCGCAGAGACCGCCAGCGGAACGTCGGCCAGCGCCTGGGCGCGACCCTGCGCGGTAACGATGATCTCGTTGTCGGACTGGACGGCTCGCCCGGCGGCGTCCTGCTGTTCCTGGGGTGTTTCCTGCGCGAGCGCGGGCGCTGCGAGCGCCATGACGAGTGCCGGCACTGCACAGGCCGACATAAGGCGTAGCCGCATATCTTTCCTCTCCACCGAGGTTGGAGCTGTGGTTCCGCTCCATACCCGAAGCTCGAATACACGCCTTGTGGCCAGCGGCGTCAAGCAAAACTAAAGTTGCAAAATGCCACTTGAATGCAATCGTTGCTGAGAAAGCACAGTGTTGCCCAACCGGATTGGCATCCTGCGCACGCCACGCTCGCCCGCGCGCAGTAAGGCGTTGACGGCTCTCACACTTCCCGCACTCGTCCGCACGACGTGGCGCGCGCGGCCGGATTGCGGTACGCTATGCTTCCTCCGGGGAGGGGACCGCATGCACTTTCACCATCGCGCCGTGCCGATCGTGCTTGCCGCCGTCTTGATCGATTCGATCGGCTTCGGCGTTATCCTGCCCGTACTTCCGAAGCTGATCGTCACGCTGTCGCATACCAACCTCGACGATGCCGCGCGGATCGGCGGCTGGATGCTGGTGGCGTTCGCGGTCGCGCAGTTCTTCGCCGGGCCGATCCTGGGCTCGCTGGGCGACAGCATCGGTAGGCGGCCGGTGCTGCTCGCGTCGATGGCGGCGTTCGCGATCGACTATCTGCTGATGGCGGCGGCGCCGACGATCGGCTGGCTGTTCGTCGGCCGCATCGTCGCCGGTGTTGCTGGCGCGGTCTACGGCCCGGCCAATGCGGTGCTGGCCGACGTCGCTCCGCCGGAGAAGCGCGGCGCGACCTTCGGCATGATGGGCGCGGCCTTCGGGATCGGCTTCATTCTCGGCCCCGCCGTCGGTGGCCTGCTCGCCGGCCTGGGGCCGCGCGCGCCGTTTATCGCCGCGGCGGCACTCGCCGGGCTCAACGCGCTGTGGATCCTGTTCCTGCTGCCGGAGACGATGGCGCCCGCGCGCCGACGCCCGTTCCGCCTGCGCGACGCGCACGTCTTCGCCGCGTTCCGGCCGCTGTTCGAGGCGGGCAATGCCAAGCCGCTGCTGCTCGCCGCCTTCCTCTGGCAGCTCGCGCACATGGTCTATCCGGCGACCTGGGCGTTCTTCGGCGAGATCGCGCTGGGCTGGGACGAACGGATGATCGGCGCCTCGCTCGCCGCCTCGGGCATCTGCATGGCGCTGGTGCAGAGCTTCGTCACCGGTCGCGCGATCGCCGCCTGGGGCGAGGAGCGGACCGTGGTGCTAGGCATGCTTGCCGGGGGCCTCGCCTTCATCGGCTATTGCTTCGCGCGGGAGACCTGGATGGTCTTCGCGATCATCCCCTTTGCCGCCTTTCAGGGCCTCGCCTTCCCGTCGATCAACGCCCTGCTCTCCCGGATGACCGATCCGTCGCGCCAGGGCGCGCTCCAGGGCGGCATGGCGGCACTCGGCAGCGTCGCGCTGATCCTCGGGCCGCTCGTCCTCAGCCAGGCTTTGGCCTATGGATCGGAGCGCGGGTTCCAGGGGGGCAATTTCGCGGTGGCGGCGGTGCTGGCCCTGAGCGCGCTGCTGCTGATCGAATGGAAGGTCGTACCGCGCGTCCAGCAGGCGCCCGCCGAATAGCACACGACAAATTGCGACACTTTAGCCCGGGCGATGACAAACCCGTGCGACAGCGGCAGGGGAAACAAGGTGCGTGCCGGGGGTCTGCCCCCGCCCCCGGCATCCCCTTCTTCTCCAGGAGTTCCGGATGCTGAAACGTGTCACCCTCGCCGCGCTCGGCGCCTCGCTGCTCGCGGGCTCGGCGCTTGCCGCCCAGGCGGAACCGCAGGACGGCCCGCGCGGCCCTCGCCACGATCCGCTCGCGATGGCCGACCAGAACAAGGACGGCATCGTCACCCGCGACGAGATGCTCGCAGGCGTCGCAACCCGCTTCAACGCGATGGACGCCAATCACGACGGCAAGGTTACGCCCGAGGAGCGCGAGGCCTATATGACGCAGCAGCGCGCCCGGATGGGTGCCCGCATGGCGCCCAAGAAGGATCTCACCCTCGCCGACGAACAGGCCCGCGCCGCCCGGATGTTCGACCGGATCGATACCAACCATGATGGCAAGATCGACGCTGCCGAGCGTCAGGCTGCCGCGCAGAAGATGATGCAGATGCGCCGCGGCGGCGGCTGGCGTGGTCGCCAGGGTCCGCCCGCCGGCGACATGCCGCCCCCTCCTCCGGCCGACGGCAACTGACGCCGGCCGGAGCAGCCGGGCGGGAGGCCGCGGGCATCGCCGATCCCGTCCCCGTCGGGATCAGACGCGCCTCCCCTGGCGCGTCACTGCGACGCTTCGCGGATCTCCTCCCTCCCGCCCGGCTCTTTTCCCCGCTGCCAAAGGCGCTACGTTGGTGACCATGTCCGAGGTTCCCCACCTGCTGCTCGTCGACGACGAGCGCTCGATCCGCGAGCCGCTCGCGCAATATCTCACCAAGCAGGGCTTCCGCGTCACCCAGTCGGGCGATGCCGAAAGCGCGCGGGCGCGGCTCAACGCCTATGCGATCGATCTGGTGGTGCTCGACATCATGATGCCCGGCGAGGACGGGCTGAGCCTGTGCCGCCATATCCGCGAGACCAGCGAGACCCCGGTGATCCTGCTCACCGCGCGCAGCGAGGAAACCGACCGGATCGTCGGGCTGGAGATGGGCGCCGACGATTATGTCGTGAAGCCGTTCAGCCCCCGCGAGCTTTCCGCCCGGATCAAGGTGGTGCTGCGCCGCTGGTCGGCAGGCGGCGCCAAGCAGCATGCACCCGAAACCGGCTCCTTCGCCTTTGCCGGCTGGGTGCTCCGCACCGGCGAGCGCACGCTGGTCGACCGCGAGGGTGTGTCGGTGCCGCTGTCTACCGGCGAATATAATCTGCTCCACGCGCTGGTCACACGGCCGCGCCAGGTGCTCACCCGCGACCAACTGCTCGACCTCACCCAGGGCCGCGAGGCGGCGGCGTTCGATCGCGCGATCGACAATCAGGTCAGCCGATTGCGCAAGAAGATCGAGACCGACGCCAAGAACCCTTCGATCATCAAGACCGTGTGGGGCGGCGGCTATACGCTGGCGGCCGAGGTCACCCGGCTTTGAGGCGCTTCCTGCCCACCAGCCTGATCGCGCGCATCGCCCTGCTCGTCGCGGCGGCGCTGTTCGTCGCGCAGGCGATCAATTTCGGGCTGCTGCTCCATGAGCGGCAAAAGGCGCGGTTCGCTCTGGTGATTGCGCCCGCTACCACGCGGCTGGCCGACGCAGCCGAACGCCTGCTCGTCCTCCAGCGCGAACCCCCGCGCCAGCCAGGGGCTGCGAAGAGGCGCTTCCTCTCCGACCCTCGCACCCATGTACGCCTGCATGCGGAAAACCCGTTCGCGAACGAAATCGCTCGGCGCCGCCCCGATGTTGAACGTGATCTCCGGCGCGGGCTCGAGGATGCCGGGCTGCGCGCCGGTACGATCATGGCGGCGCTGCGCCCGGTCCGACCGGAACGTCTGCGCGACCCCAGGCTCGACCCGCTGCGCGCCGAGCGGCTGCGGCGGATGGGGGCGGAGATGCTGGTCGCGGTCGAACTGCCCGGCAAGGGCTGGCTGACCCTCGCGACACCTTGGCCCCGCACCGAATTTGACCTGATCTGGCAGCTCGCCGCGCAGACGCTGATCCTCTACGTCGTCGTGCTGGTGCCGGTGCTGCTGGTCGGCGGACGGATCGCGCGGCCGCTGCGCACCCTCACCGAGGCTGCGCGGACCTTCCGCCCCGGCGACGACACCGCCCCGATCCGCGAGCGCGGGCCGAGTGACGTGCGTGCGCTGATCGCCGCCTACAATGCGCTTGGCCGACGGGTGACTTCGATGCTCGACGAGAAGGACCGGATGCTCGGCGCGATCGGACACGACCTGCGTACGCCGCTTCAGGCGCTGCGGGTGCGGATCGAGTCGGTCGAGGACGAAGACGATCGCGCGCGGATGGCCGACACGGTCGACGAGATGAGCCGCACGCTGGACGACATCCTGTCGCTGGCGCGGCTCGGTCGGCCGAGCGAGCCGAATACCGATGTCGATCTCGGCGCGCTGGTCGATGCGGTGGTCGAGGATTTCCGCGATCTCGACCACGACGTGACCTTCGAGGAGCCCGAGCGGCTCAAGATGCGCCTGCGGCCGACGCTGATGCGCCGAGCGGTGCGCAACCTGATCGAGAATGCGGTGAAGTATGGCGGCGGGGCCGAGGTTCGGCTGATCCCCGAGGCCGAGCGGGTGACGATCGAGGTGTGCGATCGCGGGCCCGGCATTCCGGCGGACAAGCTGGAGGCGGTGTTCAACCCCTTCACCCGGCTGGAACAGTCGCGCAACCGCGATACCGGCGGGATCGGGCTGGGGCTGGCGCTGGCGCGGGCGATCGTCAACGACGCCGGGGGAACGATCGCGCTGGGGAACCGGGAGGGTGGCGGGCTGACTGCGACGATCACCCTGCCGCGGTAGGCCCCACCGAGACGAACGCCTGTTCTGAAATCCCTCCACCCCGCCCCTCCTCCAAGGAAGAGGGGCTTAGAAAAGAAGCACAAAAAAAGCCGCGCCTCCCGTCGGAAGCGCGGCCCTTTTCTACCGAGTAACCGTCAACCTATCAGCCGACGATTTCTTCCGGCTTGAAGAAGAAGGCGATCTCGATCGCGGCATTCTCTTCCGAGTCCGAACCATGGACCGAATTGGCTTCGATCGACTCGGCCAGTTCCTTGCGGATCGTGCCCGGTTCGGCGTTCGCCGGGTTGGTGGCGCCCATGATGTCGCGGTTGCGCTGCACGGCGTTCTCGCCCTCGAGCACCTGCACCACGACCGGACCCGAGATCATGAACGAGACGAGGTCGTTGAAGAAGGGGCGCTCCTTGTGGACGCCGTAGAAGCCTTCGGCCTGCTCGCGGGTCATCTGGATGCGCTTGGAGGCGACGACGCGCAGGCCGGCCTCTTCCAGCATCTTGGTGACGGCGCCGGTCAGGTTGCGGCGGGTGGCATCGGGCTTGATGATCGAAAAGGTCCGGGTCGCGGCCATGGCCGTGCGGCTCCTGTAATTGGTGATGGAAGGAAGTGGCGGCTCCCTAGTCCCGCAACGTCTTCAATGCAAGCTCAGGCGACCTGCGCCCAGCGGCCATTTTCGTCCTGTCGCCAATAGCGCCGCTCGACGCCCTCGCGGCCGCCCAGGGCGCGCCAGGCGACACGGGCCGCGCCGATGCTATCCTCGTCGAACAGATGGAAGGCGCGGTCGAAATCCAGCGCTTCGTTGCGCCAGAGGCCGTCGACCAGCGCGACATTGCGGGCACCGTTCGCCGGTGCGACCGTCTCCGCAATCAATGCCGGCTGCTCGCTGTCCCAGTCGCCACCGGCCTGGGCATGCGGCAGAAAGCTCGCCGGCTGGTAGCTCCAGAGCAACTGGTCGATGCGGGTACGCAGCACCGGATCCCCGGCGACGATCAGCAGCCGGCCGCCGTTGGCCAGCACCTTTTCGGCGATCGACGGAAGCACGCGATCGAGCGGCGCGACGGTAAGGTGATAGAAATCGACCTGCATGCGGGGCCCCTTAGCCCGGATGTGCGTTGGGGCCAACGCGCCTCCCGTTGCGGAGCCGCAATCGCTGCGATAGGGCACGTGGATGCCCGTTGCCGGGGAGTGTCGATACAGGTGGGAGTTTTCGTGAAGCGCAAGGCCAT
The DNA here is from genome assembly GCF_003950455.1 of Sphingomonas sp. ABOLE. Lineage (NCBI taxonomy): Bacteria > Pseudomonadati > Pseudomonadota > Alphaproteobacteria > Sphingomonadales > Sphingomonadaceae > Sphingomonas > Sphingomonas sp. ABOLE. Next base: position 31,197 of record NZ_QQWY01000030.1, on the reverse strand, counting down.
GTTCTTTCCGGCCGCGCTCGGTCTGTGCCTGTCGGCGCAGGCACGCGCCCAGCAGGCGCCCGATTCGCGTCCCCTGCCCGTCGATCAGGCTGCCGGCACCACGCTCCCCGCCGCCGATCTGCAGGACCGTCCGGCAGAGCCCGCGCCGCCGCCGGCCAATGGCCTGCCCGACGATCCCAAGCAGGTCCAGTTCACCGCCGACCAGCTCGACTACGACATGAACAGCGACGTCGTCACGGCCAGCGGTGACGTGCGCATGTACCGCGAAAGCAACCGCCTCCGCGCCGACAAGGTCACCTGGGACCGCCGCACCGGCAAGGTGATGGCCACCGGCAACATCGTCGTCGCCAACCCGGAGGGCGATGCCGCCTACGGAGACAGCATCGAGCTGACCGACACGCTGAAGGATGGCGTGGTCGACAACATGCTGGTGGTGCTGGAAGCCGGCGGCCGCATCGCCGCCGCGCGCGGTTCGCGCAACGACGGCGGCGTGATCACGGTGGAGAACGCCGCCTACACGCCTTGCTCGGTCTCCGACAGCTCGGGCTGCCCCAAGGAACCGTCCTGGAAGATCACCGCCGACCGCGTCGTCTACGACCCGGCCAAGCACCGGCTGCGCTACAAGGGCGCGCGCATCTCGGTGTTCAAGTTCGTGACGATCCCGCTGCCCGCCTTTTCGCATCCGGCGGGCGGCCAGAGCGATTCGGGGTTCCTGACGCCCGACGCGCGCTACAGCCGCACCAACGGCCTTCAGCTCGCCCTTCCCTATTTCTTCAGCATCGCGCCCAATCGCGACCTGACCGTCACGCCGCGGGTCTTTTCCGACACGCTGCCGATGCTGCAGGCGGACTATCGCGAGCTCAACAGCCTCGGCGCCTTCCGCCTGCAGGCGTACGGCACCTATAGCCGCCGCGCCGACGACCTTACCGTGACACCGACGCCGGCGACGCTCCGCAACGATTTCCGCGGCTACCTCGACCTGGCCGGACGGTATCAGCTCGACACCAACTGGGACGTTCGCGCGTCGTTCCGCGTCGCGAGCGACCGCACCTTCCTGCGCCGCTACGACATTTCGCGCGACGACCGGCTGCGCAACAACCTCGCCGTCGAACGGATCGACGCCGACAGCTATTTCGTGATCAACGCCTGGGCGGTGCAGACGCTGCGCGTGGGCGACCGCCAGGGGCTGCAGCCGGTGGCGCTGCCCGAGATCGATTATCGTCGCCGTCTCGACGACGGGCTGCTCGGCGGCAAGTTCGACTTCGAGGTCAACACCCTCGCACTCACCCGCACCGGCGGGCAGGACACCCAGCGCGCCTTCACCAGCGCACAGTGGAGCATCCGGCGGCTCACCAACTGGGGCCAGGAAGTCAGCCTGACGGCCTATACCCGCGGCGACGTCTACAACACGTCCGACACGATCGCGACGACGGTGGCGAGCTATCGCGGCGAGGACGGCTTCCGCTTCCGCGGCATCGCCGCCGGCGCGCTCGACGTGAAATGGCCCTTCGTCGGCGAATTCCTCGGCGGGTCGCAGCGGATCACCCCGCGCGTGCAGATGGTGGTCGCGCCCCACCTGGCGAACATGGAAGTTCCCAACGAGGACGCCCGCGCGGTCGATCTCGAAGATTCCAACCTGTTCGCGCTCAACCGCTTCGCGGGCTATGATCGCTTCGAGGATTCGACGCGCTTCACCTACGGGCTCGATTACGCGCTCTATCTGCCCGGCATCAGCGTCGAGGCCAATGTCGGCCAGAGCTACCGCCTGACCACGCGGCCCACGCTGTTCCCCAATGGCACCGGCCTCACCGATCGCATGTCCGACATCGTCGGCCGTACGGTGATCCGCTTCCACGATTTCGTCAGCCTCACCCACCGCTACCGGCTCGACAAGGACGGGCTGGCGGTGCGCCGGAACGAGATCGACATGTCGGTCGGGTCGCGCGCAACCTATGTCACGGTCGGCTACCTCCGCCTCAACCGCAATGTCGATCCGACGCTGGAGGACCTCCAAGACCGCGAGGAGCTTCGTCTCGGCGCACGCGTCCAGTTCGCGCGCTTCTGGTCGCTGTCGGGCTCGACGCTGATCGATCTCACCGACAAGCAGGAAGATCCGCTGTCGCTGGCCAATGGCTTCCAGCCGATCCGCCACCGCATCGGGCTGTTCTACGAGGACGACTGCCTGCGCATCGGCACCACCTGGCGGCGCGACTATGCGACCACCGGTGACGCGCAGCGCGGCAACTCCTATCTGCTCACCCTCGCCTTCAAGAACCTCGGCCGCTAGAAGGCCCGGTCTGGGGGATTCGGCGCTCAGCCTTGGTTCAGGCACAATTGCGCTATAAGCGCTGCTTCCCGTTTGAGGATAAGGGTCGTTCTGAAGTGATGATGGGTGTGGGCAGGATTGCGGGAACGGGTGCGAAGTGGCTGGCCGGCGCGGGGTTCGCTGCCCTGGCGACGGTGGCGATCGCCCAGACCTCCGCGGGGCAGGATGGCCAGGCCGGCGTGAGCAACGGGCTCGATCTGCCCAGCACGCTGGAGATTTTCGGCAAGGCCGACCCGAACGTCCGCAAGCCCACCGCGATCGTCAACGACTATGTGATCACCGGCACCGAGGTGGACCAGCGCGTCGCGCTCGTCACCGGCATGCAGAAGCTGACCCTGAAGCCCGAGGAACGCGAGCAGCTCAAGCTCGCCATGCTCCGCCAGCTGATCGACGAGACGCTGGAGATCCAGGAGGCCAAGGCCAACGAGATCAAGGTCGATCCGCGCGAGATCGAGAACAGCTTCAGCCGCGTCGCCACCCGCTTCCAGAAGACGCCCGAGCAGATGCGCGCCTGGCTGCGCGAGATCGGTTCGTCCGAGCGTTCGATCAAGCGCCAGATCGAGGCCGAGCTCGCCTGGAGCCGCCTGCTGCGCAAACGCGTCAACGTGAATGTGGGCGAGACCGAAGTGAAGGCGATGATCGACCGCCTCACCGCCCAGAAGGGCACCGACGAATACCACGTCTACGAAATCTACCAGAACGCCACGCCCGATCGCGCCCAGGAAGTCTCCGCGGGCATGCAGAAGATGATCGAGCAGATGCGCTCGGGCACGCCGTTCGACTATCTCGCCCGCACCTATTCGCAGAGCTCGACCCGCGCCCGCGGCGGCGATCTCGGCTGGATCCAGCCGGCGATGCTGCCCGAGCAGCTGGCGCAAGCGGTGCAGGAAATGCAACCGGGCCAGGTCGCGGGGCCGATCCCGCTCTCGGCGGGCTTCTCGATCGTATACCTGGCGGACAAGCACAAGGTCGGCATCTCGGACCCGCGCGATGCCAAGCTGAGCCTCCGCCAGCTGTCGCTCGCCTTCGCCAAGGGCATCACCGAGGCCCAGGCGAGCACCCGTGCCGCCTCCTTCGCCAAGGCGACCCAGGCGATCCGCGGCTGCGGTGACGTGAGCAAGGTCGCCTCGGCCGAGGGCGCCGAAGTGGTCGATCGCGACAACATCGTCATCAAGGATCTGCCGCCCGCACTGCAGAACCTGATCCTGCCGCTGCAGGTCGGCCAAGCGACCCAGCCCTTCGGCTCGATCGAGGACGGCGTGCGTGTGCTGGTGATCTGCGGCCGCGACGATCCGCCCGCCGCCAACACGCCGTCGGTCGAGCAGGTGCAGGAGCAGCTGGAGGACCAGCGCGTCAACCTGCGCGCCGAGCGCATGCTGCGCGACCTGCGCCGCGACGCGCTGATCGAATATCGCTGACGTGACGGCAGGAGGCGCCTTCCTGCCTCCGCTCGCCGTCGCCATGGGCGACTCGGCGGGGATCGGGCCGGAAATCACTGCCAAGGCGTGGGAAGCGCGCGGGGCCGAACGCCTCGCGCCGTTCTTCGCGGTGGGCGACCCCGTAGCGGTGCGCGCCGTGTGGCGCGGACCGATCGCGCAGATCGGCGATCCGCGCGAGGCATTCGCGGCATTCGGCGAGGCGCTGCCGGTGCTGCCGATCGGCGATACCGGTCCGGTGGTGCCCGGCGCACCGTCGCTCGGCACCGCGCATATCGCGCTCCAATCGCTGGAGGTGGCGACCGGCCTCGCCAGCGCCGGGGCCGCGGGCGCGCTGGTGACGGGCCCTGTCTCCAAATCGCGGCTCTACGCGATCGGCTTCTCGCACCCGGGCCAGACCGAGTTCGTCGCCGAACGCTGCGGCATCACCGCCGACAATGCCGTGATGATGCTCGCCGGGCCGACGCTGCGCGTGGTGCCGATCACCGTACACGTCCCGCTGGCGGCGGTGCCGTCGCTGATCAGCGTCGAGCTGATCGTCGCCAAGGGCCGCGTCACCGCGCGCGGGCTGCAGCGCAATTTCGGCATCGCAAGCCCCCGCCTCGCCTTCGCCGGGCTCAACCCGCATGCGGGCGAAAACGGCGCCATCGGGCGGGAAGAAATCGAAGTGCTCGCACCGGCGATCGAACAGCTCCGCGCCGACGGGATCGATGCGAGCGGGCCGTACGCCGCCGACACGCTGTTCCACGCGCGCGCCCGCCAAGGCTATGACGCGGCGCTCTGCCTCTATCACGACCAGGCGCTGATCCCGATCAAGACGCTCCATTTCGACGACGGCGTCAACATGACGCTGGGCCTGCCGATCGTGCGCACCTCGCCCGACCATGGCACCGCCTTCGGCATTGCCGGGCAGGATCTCGCGCATCCGGGTGCGATGATCGCCGCGATTCGTATGGCCACCGAAGCGGCGCAGCGCCGGGCAGAAGCCACCGCGTGACTGCCCTGCCCCCGCTCCGCGACGTCATCACCAGATACCAACTGAGTGCCAGCAAGGCGCTCGGCCAAAATTTCCTGTTCGACGGTCAGCTGCTCAGCCGCATCGCCAAGGTGCCCGGCGACCTCTCCGGTGCAGAGGTCTTCGAGGTGGGCCCAGGCCCCGGCGGCCTGACCCGCGCGCTGCTCCAGGCGGGCGCCAGCGTCACCGCCGTCGAGCGCGACCGGCGCTGCATTCCCGCGCTGGAGGAACTGGGCGGCTATTTCCCCGAGAAACTCCGCGTTATCGAGGGCGATGCGCTGGAGGTCGACGCACCGGCGTTGTTCGCGGGCAAGCCGCACATCGTCGCCAACCTGCCCTATAATGTCGGCACCGCGCTGCTGGTCGGCTGGCTCTCGGCCGAATGGCAGCCCTGGTGGGCGAGCCTGACGCTGATGTTCCAGAAGGAAGTCGCCGAGCGGATCGTCGCACAGGCGGGTACCGAACATTATGGCCGCCTGGCGGTGCTCGCCCAGTGGCGGAGCACGCCGCGGATCGCGATGAACGTCCATCGCTCGGCGTTCACCCCGCCGCCCAAGGTGATGTCGGCGGTGGTGCACATCGTCCCCGGCGCGGCGCCCGAGGGCGTGCAGCTCCGCATCCTGGAGGCGGTGACGGCCGCCGCCTTCGGCCAGCGCCGGAAGATGCTGCGCCAGAGCCTCAAGTCGGTTCCCGGCGCGCTGGCGGCACTGGAGACGCTCGGCATCGACGCGAGCCGCCGAGCCGAGACCGTCAGTGTCGCCGAGTTCGTCGCGATCGCGCGCGAACTCGGGCGCGGCTAGTCCTCCCCCGCCGGGCGGAACAGCCGCAGCACCGGTACCAGCGAGGCGTGATCGTCCGTCCAGCCGGTGAAGCCCGGCTGGCCAACCAGCGGACGCCATTCGCCATCGCGCGCCTTCAACGCTGCCAGCACCCGCGGCGAGCGGCTGAGCGCGATCCAGTCCGATACCGCGCCTTCGTCCTGCCGTTCGAGCGCGCTCGGCACATGAACCAGCCGCAGCCCCTGCCATCCGCCGGCCTTCGCGGCCCCGGCCACCACCGGCGCAAGCGCGAGGAAGCGGTTCGAGATATGGACGAGCAGCACCCCCTCTGGCGCCAGCACGCGGCCATAGGTGGCGAAGGCCTCGGCGGTCATCAGGTGCATCGGCACCGCGTCCGAGGAGAAGGCGTCGAGCGCAAGCAGGTCGAGGCTGGTCGCTGGCAGTTCGCTCAGCCGCAGCCGCGCGTCGCCGACGGAGATCCGCGCCTGCGGGGCGCAAAGGCGCAGGAAGCTGAACTTGCCGGAGTCGCGGGCGAGGTGGACCACCGCAGGGTCGATCTCGAAGAAGCGCCAGGCCTGGCCGGGCCGCGCATAGCAGGCGAGCGTGCCGGTACCGAGCCCGACGACGCCGACGCGCGTGCTCGGCCCATAGAGCGCGGGTGCCGCGAGCATCGCCTGCCCCACGCCCGATCCCGCCTGATAATAGGTCGTAGGCCGCGCCGCCCGGGCACCTTTAAGCTGCACGCCATGCACCGTGGTGCCGTGCGCGAGGCGGCGCTGATCGGGCTGATCACTCACCGTGTAGACGCCGAAATAGCTGCGGGTCCGCGCGCCGCTGAGCGAGGTCTCGATCGCGGTATAGCCGCCGAACAGGAACAGCCCACCCGCCAGCGCCACGGCGAACGGCCAGCGCGCGCCGATCGTCACCAGCCCGATCACCGCCACCGCGACGAAGCCCAGCTGGATCTGGATCGGCCCAAGCAGTTGCACGTGCAATGCGACGATCACGATCGCCACCACCGCGGCGCTCAGCGCCAGCCCCACGGACAGCCGATAGCGGCTCGCCCACAGCTGCGCGAGTTCGCCGGTCAGCGCGCGTTGCGGGATCAGCAGTCCGGCGGCGAGGATCAGCAGCGGATATTCATAGGTCCAGTCGAACAGTATCGGCGCCAGCAGTCCGGCGAAGACGCCGCCCAGTGCACCGCCCACTGCCATGGCGAGATAGAAGCCGGTCAGCCGCTCGGGCGGCGGGCGCAGCGCGTAGAGCCGGGCATGGCAGGCAACCGCAACCGCGAACAGGAGCACCAAGCCGATCAGCGCGTTGAAATAGGCGAGCCGCGAATCCCCGGCGACCAGCGTTGCGCCAAACAGCAGCAGCACGAGGGGCACGCAGCGCGCGAGCAGGTCGTCGAGCAAGGCCGAGCTGCGGAAGGCGACGGGAAAGCTCAACAGGTACAGCCCGAGCGGCAGCACCCACAACAGCGGCACCGCGACGATATCGGTGGTGAGGAAGGTCGTCGTCGCCAGCATCAGCCCCGAGGGCACGAGTGCGAGCACGATCCACCGCACCCAGTCCCGCGCCACCGTCGCGGAGCGATCGGTGCGGGACGCGGGCAGCGCCTCGCCCTTGGGCAGACGGCTGGCGCAGGCGAGCACCAGCAGCGCCACCAGCGCATAGCCGATCGTCCACAGCCAGCTCTGGCTCCGCAGCCGCAGCAGCGGCTCGACCAGCAGCGGATAGGCGAGCAGGCCGCCGAAGCTGCCGATGTTCGAGGCGGCATAGAGCGCATAGGGGTCGCGCCCATGGCTCGCCACCGCATACCAGCGCTGGAGCAAAGGTGCTTGCGCGGAAATGGCGAGGAATAACGGCCCAATCGCGGCGACGAGCAGCCATGGCACCCATAAAGCAGGCTCGGCACCTGCGGGGACTTGCATGGTCCCCAGCCCGATGGGCAGCCACAGCGCCGCGAAGGCGAGCACGCCGAGATGCACGCTTGCCTGGGTCCGTACGCGGAACCGCCCCAGCCAATGCGCATAGCCATAGCCGACCAGCAGCAACGCCTGGTAGACGAGCATCGCCGAATTCCACACCGCCGGCGCGCCGCCGAGCCGCGGCAGCGCCATCCGCGCGACCATCGGCTGGATCAGGAACAGCAGGAACGATCCGCCGAGAATGGCAGCGACGAACAGCGCGCGGCGGGCGCCGCCGGCCTGCGCCTCCGTCACGGGCGGGCGATGCGGTACGTGCGGTGGCGCCGCAGTTCGGGAATGGCGGCCGGATGATCGAAATCGGCATCGAGCGCGCGCTGCATGCCGAGCCGCTCCATCAGCCCCCAGCTGCGGGCATTTGCTTCCACGGTGATCGCGGCGATGCTCGGCACGTCGAGCCGTCGCCAGCCCCAGGCGAGGCTCGCCTCCGCCGCCTCGCCGGCATAGCCCTGCCCCCAATGCTCGACGGCGAGCCGCCAGCCGATCTCGACCTCGCCGTCGATGGGGGTGCCGGCAGCACCCGGCTTGAGGCCGCAAAAGCCGAGGAAACGGCCGTCCTCGCGCCGCTCGATCGCCCAGAAGCAATGGCCGTGGCTGTCAAGAAAGCCGATCTGCCGGTCGACCCCGGCATCGCTCTCGGCGCGCGACTGTACCGGGCCGATGAACGCCATCACGCGCGGATCGGTGCACATCGCATGAAACGGTTCGCGGTCGGCATCGGCCCAGCCGCGCAGCAGGAGTCGTTCGGTCTCGATCATGGCCGGGGGATGGCGAAGGCGACGCTGGGACGCAAGCGATGCCCTTCCGGCTGCACCGGATGCTCGAAAGCGGCGAACCAGCGCATGCCGAGCCGCTCCATCAGCGCGCGGCTGGCCAGGTTGCAGGCGGCGGTGATCGCCACGACGCGGGGCTCGCTGCGGTGCGACCAGGCCCAGTCGAGGGTCGCCAGGGCCGCCTCGCGGGCATAGCCCTTGCCCCAATGGGCACGCGCGAACATCCAGCCGATCTCGAGCTCGCCGGCGATCGGCGTGTCGGGCGCACCGGGCTTGAGCCCGCAAAAGCCGAGGACCGCGCCGTCCTCCCGCCGCTCGACCACCTGGAAGCCTAGACCGTGGCTGGGGCCATAGCCGAGATGCCGGGCGATCGTTGCCCGGCTATGCGCCGGGGTCTTCACCGGCCCGAGGTCGCGCATGACGTCCGGATCGCTCCACATCGCGTGGAGCGCGCCGAAATCGCGCGGCGCGGGCAGCCGCAACAGCAGCCGCGCCGTCTCGATCACGCGCCGAGCAGCCGTGCCGCCAACGGGGCGTGATAAGTGAGCACCCCGGAACACCCTGCCCGTTTGAACGCCATCAACGTCTCCAGCACCAATGCCTCGCGATCGCCCGCGCCAACCGCGGCAGCCGCCTCGATCATGGCATATTCGCCGGAGACCTGATAGGCGAATACAGGCACTTCGAACGCGCTCTTCACGCGGGTGACGATGTCGAGATAGGGCAGGCCCGGCTTTACCATCACGCTGTCCGCACCTTCGGCCAGGTCGAGAGCTACTTCGCGCAGCGCTTCCTCGGCATTGGCGGGGTCCATCTGATAGGTCTTCTTGTCGCCCTTGAGCAGCCCGCGGCTGCCAACCGCGTCGCGGAAGGGTCCATAAAAGGCGCTCGCATATTTGGCGGCATAGGCCATGATCTGCACGTTGACATGCCCGTCGCCTTCCAGCGCGGCGCGGATCTGGCCGACGCGGCCGTCCATCATGTCGCTCGGCGCGACGATGTCGGCGCCCGCCTGCGCCTGCACGAGCGCCTGCTCGGTCAGCACCGCCGATGTCTCGTCGTTGAGGACATAGCCCGCGGCGTCGACGATGCCGTCGTGGCCGTGGCTGGTATAGGGATCGAGCGCGACGTCGGTCAGGACGCCCACTTCGGGCACCGCGTCCTTGATCGCGCGGATCGCGCGGCACATCAGATTGTCCGGGTTAACCGCCTCGCGGCCGTCTTCGGTGCGCAAGCCATGTGGCGTATTGGGGAACAGCGCCAGGCAAGGGATGCCGAGGTCTCGCGCCTCGCGGGCGCGGTCGACGATGCCGCTCAGGCTCCAGCGCGAGACGCCCGGCAGCGCCGCGATCGGCTCCTCTTCCGTCCCCTCGGTCACGAACACCGGCCAGATCAAGTCGGCGGGAGTGAGTACCGTTTCGGCATGGAGGCGACGGCTCCAGGCCGAAGCCCGGGAGCGGCGGAGGCGAAGCGCGGGATATTGGCTCATGCCGCGTCAAATGCGCCTTGGTTGCGGCAGTTGCAAGCGTCGCCGAGCGCGGTAGCGCCGAGGGTGAGGATCGAGGTGGCATGCCGCTGCGCCACCTCCATCGCATCGCTGCCATAGCCACCACCCAAGGTACTGGCGAAGGGAATGCCGCGCCGTCGCATCGTCTCCGCCACCCAGCGATCGCGCGCCACCAACCCCGCACCGCTCAGCCCCAGCCGCCCGAGCCGATCGTCCGCGAACGGATCGACGCCGGCCTGGTACAGCACCAAGTCGGGGTCGAACTGAGCGACCAGTGGCAGCAATGTCGATTTCAGCGTTTCGAGATAGGCGTCGTCCCCCGTCCCATCGGGCAGGCCGATGTCGAGGGTCGAGCGTGCCTTGCGTACGGGGAAGTTCTTCTCGGCATGGATCGAATAGGTGGCGATGTCCGATCGCCCGGCGGTGAGCGCCGCGGTGCCGTCGCCCTGATGCACGTCGCAATCGACGATCAGCACGCGAGCGGCATGGCCCTCCTCGGTCAGGCGCACCGCGGCAATGGCGAGGTCGTTGAACACGCAATAGCCCGCGCCGGTATCGGCCAGCGCATGGTGGCTGCCGCCCGCACTGTTCGCCGCATACCCCTCGGCCTGCGCAATCCGCGCGGCAAGGAAGGTGCCGCCGGGCACCCGCTCCGATCGACGCGCGACCGCGGAGGTGACGGGGAACCCGATCCGCCGCGTCTTGTGCGGCGGCACGCGCGCCTCCAGCACTTCGGCGACATAGTCGGGATCGTGCACCGCCTCCAGCCAGCGCGGCGGCATTGCCTCGGGCGCGTGCCAGGCGATGCGCGCGCCCTCGGCGTGGAGCAGGTCGCGGACCAGGCCATTCTTGTTCCATAGATAGGCGCTGCCCGCCGGTGCCGGCGCGACATAATCGGGGTGGTGGACGACGGGGATCACGCGGCCAATCTAGGGAGCGGCAATCCCGTTCGAAAGACGACCCTTCCGTCAGGTCCCGCGCCGCTCTAGGGAAGCGCCATGACCGATCTCGCTTCGCTCCCCTATCGCCCCTGCGCGGGCGTGATGCTGCTCAACCGCGACGGCCGCGTGTTCGTCGGCCAGCGGCTCGATTCGACGCTGGAGGCCTGGCAGATGCCACAGGGCGGGATCGACCCGGGCGAGGATGCGCTCGAAGCCGCCTTTCGCGAGCTGTGGGAAGAGACCGGCGTCGCCCGCCATCATGCCGAGCTGATCGCCGAGGCGCCCGAGGAACTGCAATATGACCTGCCCGACGACCTGGTCGGCAAGGTGTGGAAGGGCAAGTGGCGCGGCCAGCGCCAGCGCTGGTTCCTGCTGCGCTTCCTCGGCGAGGACGGCGATATCGACATCGCGACGGCGCACCCCGAGTTCCGTGCCTGGCGCTGGTCGGACCCTGCCGACCTTCCGGAATTGATCGTGCCGTTCAAGCGGGCGCTCTACACGCGGCTGTTACAGTTGTTCGCGCCGCACCTCGGCTGAGCGCGATCAGGCCGCGCGCCGCGCCGGCATCACCGCGAAGGACAGGCCGGTGATCGTGCCCAGCACGACCCCCGAGACGACGCCGCCGATCAGCCCGCGAATGGCGATCTCGAGGCTGCTCGGCTCGGCGCTGCCGACCGAGGCCGCGACATAGATGCACGGCAGCGCGGCGCCCCAGCCGATGGCGCTCACCGCGACCCACCAGTGCACTTGACCCGCCGCACGGTACAGCACCAGCGCCTGCGCCGCGCCGAACAGCACGCCCAGCCCCAGCCCGAAGCCGGCGGCGGCAACCGCGGTCTGGAACAGCGTCTCGACGGGCGGCAGCAGCGGATCGCCATCGAGTGGCGGAAACACGGCGTACCAGGCGCCGATCGCCCATACGACGATACCGACCAGCGTCGTCGCACCTACCCACGCGCGCAGATCGAGTGCCGGGAATTGCCGCCGCAGCGCCCAGCCCTGGAGCAGCCCGAGCGTCAATCCCTGGATCAAGCCGCTCAGCGCCTTGGCGAAGAAGACGATCCATTCGGCGGTGGGGCCGACCGGCACCGGATCGAAGCGATCGACGGTGACCCACCAGAGGGCGGCGGCACCGATGCCGAGCAGTTCGCCCGCGGCGCACGCCTCGATCCAGCGGGTGAAGCCATCCTCTTCCTGCACCTTGCCATCCTTTGGGGGCGTGCGGTCCTCGGGGGTGAACCGTCGAGCGTCCCTCTTATCACGATTGAGACACGAGTTTCCCAATCGCCACAAGCCCGGAAACGGCAGAAGGGCAATCCGTTACTGGATACGCCACCGTATCGATGTGAGACGTATTGCCGCTAAGTTACTCGAATTCGAGGATGGCAGCGTCCACCGTCAGGCTGTCGCCAGGTGCGAAATGCGCGTGCTTGACGGTGCCGGCGCGCTCGGCGCGGAGGATGTTCTCCATCTTCATCGCCTCGATCACTGCCAGCGCCTGCCCCGCCTCGACCCGGTCGCCGGGCTGGACATGCAGCCGGGTGAGCAGCCCCGGCATCGGCGCGAGCAGGAAGCAGCTCATGTCGGGCGGCACCTTCTCGATCATGTGATCGCTATACTGCGCGACATGCGGCGGCAGCACCTCGACCCGATGCGCGGCGCCGTGCGCGGTGAGCTTCCAGCCGGTGCGCGTGCGATCGACCGACGTGGCGAAAGGTTCGCCGTCGATGCGCGCGAAGAGCTGCGGATCGCCCGCATGCCAATTGCAGGAGACTTCCAGCGGCGGCGTGTCGCTCGACAGGTTGACCAGCAGCCCGGTGTCGCAGCCATCGACGCTCACGTCGAAGCGGTGCTCGCCGATCCGCACCGAACGCTCGGTGGAAAGCGCCACCGCCCCGAGCTGGCCGGAGATTTCCGCCGCCCGCGCCGTGCGCGCGAGGTCGAGCACCACCGCGACAGCAGCAAGGCGGCGCACCAGTTGTTCGTCCGCCGGCGCACCGTGGAAGCCCTCGGGATATTCCTCGGCGATGAAGCCGGTGGTGAGCTCGCCCGAGCGGAAGCGCGGGTGCTGCATGATCGCCGAGAGGAAATCGATATTGTGGCCGATGCCGTCGATCCGGAAGCGGTCGAGCGCGCGGACTTGCAGGTCCGCTGCCTCATCGCGGGTCGGCGCCCAGGTGATCAGCTTGGCGATCATCGGATCGTAGAACATGCTGATTTCGGAACCTTCGGTCACGCCGTCGTCGACGCGGACATAGCCCTGCCCCGCCGGCTCCGCCGCCGGCGGCCGATAGCGCACCAGCCGCCCGGTGCTGGGCAGGAAGCCGCGATAGGGGTCCTCGGCATAGACGCGGTTCTCGATCGCCCAGCCGTCCAACTTCACCTCGTCTTGGCCGAACGCCAGCTTCTCTCCGGCGGCCACGCGGATCATCTGCTCGACCAGATCGAGCCCGGTGATCGCCTCGGTCACCGGATGCTCCACCTGGAGCCGGGTGTTCATCTCGAGGAAGTAGAAGCCCTGCCCGGTCTTGTCGGCGCCCGATACGATCAGCTCGACCGTGCCCGCGCTGTAATAGCCCACCGCCCGCGCCAGTGCGACCGCCTGCTCGCCCATCGCCTTGCGCATCGCCGGCGTGACGAAGGGCGACGGCGCTTCCTCCACCACCTTCTGGTGGCGGCGCTGGATCGAGCATTCGCGCTCGTTCAGGTAGACGATGTTGCCGTGCTGGTCGCCCAGCACCTGGATCTCGATATGGCGCGGGCTTTCGATGAACTTCTCGATAAACACGCGGTCGTCGCCGAAGCTCGCCAGCCCCTCGCGCTTGGTCGCTTCGAAGCCTTCGCGGACGTCCTGCTCGCTATAGGCCAGCCGCATGCCCTTACCGCCGCCGCCGGCGGAGGCCTTCATCATCACCGGATAGCCGATCTCCCCCGCAATCCGCACCGCATGCTCGGTATCCTCGATCTCGCCGACGAAACCGGGAACGACGTTCACGCCCGCCTGCTGGGCGAGCTTCTTCGACTCGATCTTGTCGCCCATCGCCGCGATTGCCCCCGGCGGCGGCCCGACGAACGCGATGCCCGCCTCGGCACAGGCCTTGGCGAAACTCTCGCGCTCGGACAGGAAGCCATAGCCTGGATGGATCGCGTCGGCGCCGGTTTCCTTGGCGGCAAGCAGGATCAGGTCTGCGCGGAGATAGCTCTCCGCCGCAGGCGCGGGCCCGAGCCGCACCGCCTCGTCCGCCATCCGCACATGCGGCGCGCGGGCATCAGCATCCGAATAGACCGCGACCGTGGCGATGCCCATCTTCTTGGCGGTCCGCATCACCCGGCACGCGATTTCGCCACGGTTGGCGACGAGGATTTTCTTGAACACTAATTGCTCCAGCGTCGAAGCAACGACAGGGTGCACCAGCAGCCTGCCATTGCCAGTAGGATTGCAGCCACCAATGCGTAAAAGACCGCGTCAGCGTCGCCGCCAAACAAGGGCAGGAGCAGGACCCAAAGTGCGGGTCCAAGCAACATTGCCCAAATTGTACTTATGAGAGACGACCGGAGACTCACCCGGCTCGCGCGGCGCTCCGACCATCGCACGAAGCCGGAAAGCATTACTCCGCCGCCTCCAGCTCTACCTTGCACTCCGCTGCCATCGGCGTGATGCCGAGGCGCGCGAACAGCGCCGCGTCCTTGTCGTCGCCGGCATTGCCCGCGGTCAGCAGCTTGTCGCCGGTGAAGATCGAATTGGCGCCCGCCAGGAAGCACAGCGCCTGGGTGGCATCGCTCATGCTCTCGCGCCCGGCCGAGAGGCGGACCATCGAGCGCGGCATGGTGATGCGCGCCACCGCGACCGTACGGACGAACTCGATATCGTCGATCATGGCGAGCGGCGTGTCGGCCAGCATGTCGCCCAACACCGTGCCCTTCACCGGCACCAGTGCGTTGACCGGCACGCTGCCCGGATGCACCGGCAGGGTCGCCAGCGCGTGGATGAAGCCGACGCGATCACCACGCGTTTCGCCCATGCCGACGATGCCGCCGCAGCACACGTTGATGCCCGCCTCGCGGACATGCTCCAGCGTCTCCAGCCGCTCCTCGAAGCTGCGGGTGGTGATGACCTCGCCGTAGCGTTCGGGCGAGGTATCGATATTGTGGTTGTAGTAATCGAGCCCGGCATCGGCGAGCGTCTTCGCCTGCGCGTCGGTGAGCATGCCCAGCGTCATGCAGGTTTCCATGCCCATCGCGCGGACGCCCTTCACCATCTCGACAATGGCGGGCATGTCGCGGTCCTTGGGGTTGCGCCAGGCGGCGCCCATGCAGAAGCGGGTCGAGCCATGGTCCTTGGCCTGCGCCGCCGCCTGCAGCACCGCGCGCGGATCCATCAGCTTGGTCGCCTTGAGGCCGGTATCGGCATGCGCCGACTGGCTGCAATAGCCGCAATCCTCGGGGCAGCCGCCGGTCTTGATCGAAAGCAGCGTCGAGCGCTGGACCTGGTTCGCCGGATGGTTGGCGCGGTGGACTTCGGCGGCACGGAACACGAGTTCGGTGAACGGCAGGTCGAACAGCGCAGCGATCTCGTCGCGGGTCCAGTCGGTGCGGACGGGGGAGGATTCGAAGGTCAAGCAAGCAACTCCGGTGAACGGTTACGCCGCTCGGCATAGCGGGTGCGCGCGCCCACGTAAAAGGGCAGCCTGGTCACTCGGCACCGGCGTCTAGTGGTGGCATGTTGTGGCCGAGCAGGCGCAGAACGTCCGCCGCGCATTCCACCACGTTAGACCCGGGGCCGTAGATCCCCTGCACCCCCGCCGCACGCAGCATTTCATAATCCTGCGGCGGAATGACTCCGCCCGCGATGACCTTGACGTCGTTCCGCCCGGCTTCCCGCAGGCCGCGGATCAACTCCGGGATAAGCGTCTTGTGCCCTGCCGCGAGACTAGAGGCTCCGACCACGTCGACGCCACTATCCAGCGCCAGCACCACCGTTTCCTCGGGCGTCTGGAACAATGGCCCGCTGACTACCTCGAACCCCATGTCCGAAAAGGCCGAGGCAATGACGTTGGCGCCGCGATCATGCCCGTCCTGGCCCATCTTGGCGACGAGCAGCCGCGGCTTGCGACCGAGTCGATGTTCGACCGCCTCGACGCCGCGCACCACCTCGGCCCAACGGCTGTCGTCAGCATAAGGCGCCGCATAGACGCCCCTTACCGGTGTCGGCTTGGTGGCATAGCGGCCGAAAACGTCTTCCATCGCCGCGCTGATCTCGCCCAGCGTCGCGCGAGCACGGGCAGCCACGACCGTCAGCTCCAGCAGGTTGCCGCCACCCTTCGCGCCTTCCCGCAGCGCATCGAGCGCCGCCTGGCATGCAGCCTCGTCGCGCGCTGCCTTCACCCGCTGGATGCGGGCGATCTGCGCCTCGCGCACGGCGGCGTTGTCGACCTCCAGCGTTTCCAGCAGATCCTCGTTCGGCAGCCGGTACTTGTTGACCCCGACGATCACGTCCTCGCCGCGATCCACCCGCGCCTGGCGCGCCGCCGCGGCTTCCTCGATCATCGCCTTGGGCCAGCCGGCGGCCACCGCCTTGGCCATGCCGCCCTCGGCCTCTACCCGTTCGATGATCTCCCAGGCCTTGTCGACCAGGCTCTGGGTCAGGCTCTCGACATAATAGCTGCCGCCCAGCGGATCGACGACCTTGGTCATCCCGGTCTCTTCCTGCAGCACGATCTGGGTGTTGCGGGCGATCCGGGCGGAGAAATCGGTCGGCAGCGCGATCGCTTCGTCGAGCGCGTTGGTGTGGAGGCTCTGGGTGCCGCCCAGCATCGCCGCCATCGCCTCGATCGTGGTGCGGATGACGTTGTTGTACGGGTCCTGCTCGGTGAGCGACACGCCCGAGGTCTGGCAATGGGTGCGCAGCATCTTCGAGCGATCGTCCTGCGCGCCGAGCCGGGTCATCACCCGGTGCCACAGCACCCGGGCGGCTCGCAGCTTCGCCACTTCCATGAAGAAGTTCATACCAATTGCGAAGAAGAAGCTCAGACGCCCTGCGAACTTGTCGATATCGAGGCCGGAGGCGACGCCATACTTCACATATTCCATGCCATCAGCGATGGTGAAGGCGAGCTCCTGCACCTGGGTCGCGCCGGCTTCCTGCATATGGTAGCCGGAGATGGAAATGCTGTTGAATTTCGGCATCTTCGCGCTGGTATAGGCGAAAATGTCCGAGATGATCCGCATGCTCGGTTCGGGCGGGTAGATATAGGTATTCCGAACCATGAACTCCTTGAGGATGTCGTTCTGGATCGTGCCTTCCAGCTTGTCCTGCGGAACGCCCTGCTCCTCGCCCGCAACGATGAAGAAGGCCAGCACCGGGATCACCGCGCCGTTCATCGTCATCGACACCGACATCTGGTCGAGCGGAATGCCGTCGAACAGGATCTTCATGTCCTCAACGCTGTCGATCGCGACACCCGCCTTGCCGACATCGCCCACCACGCGGGGGTGATCGCTGTCATAGCCACGATGGGTGGCGAGATCGAACGCGACCGACAGGCCCTTCTGCCCGGCGGCGAGGTTGCGGCGGTAGAAGGCGTTCGACTCCTCAGCGGTCGAGAAGCCGGCATACTGGCGGATGGTCCAGGGGCGACCGGCGTACATGGAGGCACGCACGCCGCGCGTGAACGGCGCGAACCCGGGCAGGCCGGGGTCGATGCCCGCCACATCCTCTTGGGTGTACAGAGGTTTGACCGGGATACCTTCCGGCGTTTCCCAGGTTAGGTCCTTGCCCTTCACCTCCTTGGAAGCGACGGCGGACCATTGGTCGAGCGAGGGCTTGGTCACAATCCTTCTCCCCACCGGGGAGAGGGAGGGAGCACGCGAAGCGTGCGGAAGGGAGAGGGGCTCGGAGCGGCGGCCATCCACTGCCCCTCTCCCTTCCCACGCGCTTCGCGCGCGGGCCCCTTCCCTCTCCCCGTTGGGGAGAGGGCGATTTGCTCAATGCCCGTCACGCGGCGTCTCCATGATCTCGGTAAGGATGCCGCCCATGTCCTTGGGGTGGACGAAGAAGATCGGCGTACCATGCGCCCCGATGCGTGGCTCGCCGAGCACCTTACAGCCCTTGGCTTCGAACCAGGCCTTGGCCTCGTGGATATCGGGCACTTCATAACAGAGGTGATGCTGTCCGCCCGCCAGGTTCTTGGCGAGGAAGCCGTGGATCGGCGACGCCTCCCCCAGCGGCTCGATCAGCTCGATCTGGCTGTTGGGCGCATCGACGAAGCACACCTTCACCCCCTGCGCGGGCAGCTCGAAGGGTTCGCGGATCACCTCCGCGCCCATCACGTCGCGATAAAAGGCGATCGAGGTTTCGATCGACGGCGTCGCAATGCCGACATGGTTGAGACGGCCGAGTTTCATCATGGTCCTCGATCAGCGCCGCGTCACAGCGGGATGTTGTCGTGCTTCTTCCACGGGTTTTCGAGCTGCTTGTTGCGCAGCTTGCGCAACCCCAGCGCAATCCGGCGGCGCGTCGAGTGCGGCATAATCACCTCGTCGACAAAGCCTTTGCTCGCTGCCACGAACGGGTTGGCGAAGCGCGCCTCATACTCGGCGGTGCGCTCGGCAATCTCCTCGGGCGTCTTGCCCCGGAAGATGATCTCCACCGCGCCCTTGGCGCCCATCACCGCGATCTCGGCGGTGGGCCAGGCATAGTTGAGGTCGCCGCGCAGATGCTTCGACGCCATGACGTCATAGGCGCCGCCATAGGCCTTGCGGGTGATGACCGTGATCTTGGGCACCGTCGCTTCGGCATAGGCGAACAGCAGTTTGGCGCCGTGCTTGATGATCCCCGAATGCTCCTGCCCGACGCCCGGCAGGAAGCCCGGCACGTCGACGAAGGTGACGATCGGGATCTCGAACGCGTCGCAGAAGCGCACGAACCTTGCCGCTTTCTTGGATGCATTGATGTCGAGACAGCCCGCCAGTACCATCGGCTGGTTCGCCACCACGCCGACCGTGCGCCCCTCGATCCGGCCGAAGCCGACCAGGATGTTGCCGGCATGGGCGGGCTGCAGCTCGAAGAACTCGCCCTCATCGAGCGTCTTCCGGATCAGCTCGTGCATGTCATAGGGCTGGTTGGCACTGGGCGGGATGATCGTGTCGAGGCTCTCGTCGATCCGATCCCAGGGATCGTCGCAGGGCCGCTCGGGCGGCGCCTCGCGGTTCGAGGCGGGAAGGAAGTCCACGAAGTCGCGGGCCGCGAGCAGCGCCTCGATATCGTTCTCGAAGGCCACGTCAGCGACCCCCGACTTCGTGGTATGCGTCACCGCTCCACCCAGTTCCTCCTGCGTGACGATCTCGTTGGTAACGGTCTTCACTACATCCGGGCCGGTGACGAACATGTAGGACGAATCCTTCACCATGAAGATGAAGTCCGTCATCGCGGGGCTGTAGACCGCGCCGCCGGCGCAGGGCCCCATGATCAGGCTGAGCTGGGGCACCACGCCCGAGGCCAGCACGTTGCGCTGGAACACCTCGGCATAGCCGCCGAGCGACGCCACGCCCTCCTGGATGCGCGCGCCGCCACTGTCGTTTAGGCCGATCACGGGCGCGCCGACCTTCATCGCCATGTCCATGATCTTGCAGATCTTCTGCGCGTGCCGTTCCGAGAGCGAGCCGCCGAACACGGTGAAATCCTGGCTGAACACGAAGACGAGGCGGCCGTTGATGGTGCCCGAGCCGGTGACCACGCCGTCGCCGGGGATCACCTGGTCCTGCATGCCGAAATCGGTGCAGTTGTGCTCGACATACATGTCGAGTTCCTCGAAGCTGCCCTGGTCGAGCAGCACCTCGAGCCGCTCGCGCGCGGTCAGCTTGCCCTTGGCGTGCTGTGCATCGATCCGCCTCTGGCCGCCACCCAGACGGGCAGCGGCACGACGGTGTTCCAGTTCCTCGATCGTCGACGACATCGGCATTCTCTCCGTGGACGCGGCTTGTGCACCGGGCCATGCCGGCTTCGCAAATGCAATGTTGCGAAGTTGCGGGGCGCAGGTTTGCAGAGTATGCGAACTCATGGCCAGCCAGCTCCCACCTTTGCCCCGCCGCCGCCTGTTCGAGGGCTTCCGCTTGCGCGACCTGCGGCGGCGTCTGAACATCCCGCAGGCGAGCATGGCCCGACGGCTGGGTATCTCGGTCTCCTATCTCTCGCAGATCGAGAACAACGACCGGCCGATCACCGACGGGGTACTGCTCGCACTCGTCCGCGAATTCCCGGTCGACGCGGCGGAGATCAATGGTGAAGGCGGGACTGCAGCCCTGCTTCGTGCAATCGACGCCGCGACCGATAGCAGCGTGCCCGCCGACCGGATCGACGAGGCCGATGTCCGCCGCGGCATCGAGCAACAGCCGCTGCTCGCCCGGCGGATGGTCGCGCTCCACGACGCCTATCGCCGCAGCCAGGAGCAGCTGCGCGTGCTCGACGACCGGTTCGACACCGGCTCGGGCGACGCCGCACCACTCCCTTGGGAAGAGGTGCGTGACTGGTTCCAGGCCGAGGGGAATTACATCGACGCGATCGACCGCTCGGCCGAATTGCTCGCCGACGCGCTCGCGCTCGACGACGACAATGTCGTTCGCGCCTTCGAGGACCGGCTGCGGCTGTGGCACGGCGTCCGCGTGGTCGGCGCGCAGGGCGACGGCAGCGAGCTCAGTCGCTTCGACGAGGGCGCACGGACGCTGGCGCTCAACCATGCCCTGCCGCCGGAAAGCCGCGCCTTCCTGCTCGCGCACCGGCTGGTCCGCTACGAGTTCGCCAACGAGATGCGGCTGGTGATCGATCGGGCCGGGCTCGCCTCGCCCGCCGCGCGCGAGCTGCTGAGCGTCGGGCTCGCCAACTATGCCGCGGGGGCGTTGCTGATGCCCTATGGTCGCTTCCGCGCGGCCGCCTATGAAGTGCGCCACGACATCGATCGCCTGCGTCAGCGTTTCGCGGTGAGCTTCGAGCAGGCGTGCCACCGGCTCTCGACGCTGCAGCGCCCCGGCGCGCAGGGCCTGCCGGTGTTCTTCTGCCGCGTCGACATGGCGGGCAACATCACCAAGCGACACTCGGCCACGCGGCTGCAGTTCGCCGCGCTCGGCGGCGCGTGCCCCTTGTGGATCGTCCACGAGGCGGTGGCGATCCCGGACCGCATCCTGGTGCAGCTCGCCGAGATGCCCGACGGTACCCGCTATGTCTCGATGGCCAAGGGGCTGGTCAAGCCCTCGGGCAGCTTCACCCGTCCGCCCCGCCGCTATGCCGTCGCGCTGGGGTGCGAGGAGGCGCACGCCGCCGACTTCGTCTATGCCGATGCGCTGCGCACCGGCGGCGCCGCCACGCCAATCGGCGCCTCGTGCCGCATCTGCCCCCGGCTCGATTGCGACCAGCGCGCCTTCCCGCCTGCCGGATCGGTGATCGAGATCGACCCCGACCGCCGCCGCGCGGTGCCCTACGGCTTCCGCTGACGCTTGCGGGCGTCGCCCCCTTCATGGCATACCCAAAGCTCGAAAACAGAATTTTGGAGAGGTGCCATGGCAACCGCGCTCGCCCCCAGTCCACAGGTCAGCGACGCCGAATGGGAGGCGCGCCAGCAGCTCGCCGCCTGCTACCGCGTGTTCGACATGCTCGGCTGGTCCGAGATGATCTACAACCACATCACGGTGAAGCTGCCGGACCAGGACGGCGCCTTCCTGATCAACCCCTTCGGGCTGCATTTCAGCGAGGTGAAGGCCTCCAACCTCGTCAAGATCGACATCGACGGCAACAAGCTGGACGACTCGCCCTATCCGGTGAACCGGGCGGGCTTCGTCCAGCATGCGCTGTTCCACCGGCATCTGCCCGACGCGCATTGCATCATGCACAGCCACACCACCGCCGGCATGGCGGTCGCCTCGCTCGAAGGCGGGCTGCGGCCGACCAATTTCTACGCGTGCAACTTCATCGGCCAGATCGCCTACCATGATTTCGAAGGCGTGACCGTGCGCGACGAGGAAGGGGAGCGGCTGCTCGCCCATCTCGGCGACAAGCGCGTGATGCTGCTGCGCAACCACGGCATCCTCGCCATGGGCCGCACGCTGCCCGAGGCGTTCGTCAAGCACTGGGCGCTGCAGCGCGCCTGCGAGATCCAGGTCGCGACGATGGGCATGGGCCAGCCGATCGAGATTTCGCCGGAGGTCGTCGCCGTCCACCAGCGCGACGTCCATATGGCGCAGGTCCCCGGCGGCCCGGGCGCTGCGGACTTCGCCGCGATGGTCCGGCTGGTCGACCGGATCGATCGCAGCTGGCGCGAGTGATCGCTTTAAACGCATTTTCCGAGCCGTCGCCCGCACGCGGGCAACTAGAAAATGCTCATCCGAAGCGGAAGCCGCTCACCGCCCAGCCGAGCACATGGTCTCGATAGTCGCAGACCGCCGGCCCCTCACCGCCCGCACCGAGCGCGACCATCAGCGGCAGGAGGTGCTCCTCGCGCGGATGCGCGAATTCGGCATAGGGCAGATCTCGCCAAGCGACGATCCTGGCTTCGCGACGCGTCGGATCGGGATCGGTAGCGGCTTCGACCAGCGCGTCGTCCCAGGCATCGGCATAGGGCGTAGCCTGCGGCCCGCGAGCGCGCAGATTGTGGAAGCTCATGCCCGAGCCGACGATCAGCACCCCCTCGTCGCGCAACGGCGCCAGCGCCTTGCCGATCGCGACATGCGCGGCGGGATCGAGATCGGCCCGCAGCGACACTTGCACGAGCGGGATGTCGGCAGCCGGCACCGCGACCTTCATCGGAATGAACACACCGTGGTCCCAGCCGCGCTCGCGCTCGACCCCGGCGGGGAAGCCGGCGGCGTCGAGCAGCACCTCGGCCCGCAGCGCCACCTCGGGCGCGCCGGGGGCATCCCAGCGCAGATGATAGGTGTGCTCGGGGAAGCCGTAATAGTCGAACAGCAGCGGCTGGCCGTCGCCGACATGCACGGTAACGTCGCGCTCCTCCCAATGCCCGGAGACGAGCAGGATCGCCCGCGGCCGCTCGGGCAGGCTGGCGATACTCCCGGCGAGATAGGCCTGCATCGGGCGCCACATCGGATCGGGTGGGCCGCCGGCCGGATCCATGAAGAAGCACGGGCCGCCGCCATGGGGGACGAAGAGCGCGGGTAGGGTCATGCTCGCAATGTCGCCTGTGCCGCACCGACCGACAATGCCGGTTTCGGAAACCCGCCGTTTCCCGCTAGGGTCGCGCCATGACTCGGTTCACCGTCAACAACCAGCCGGTCCAGTATGACATGGATCCGCAGACGCCTTTGCTCTGGGCCTTGCGCGACGCCTCCAACCTCACCGGCACCAAATATGGCTGCGGCACCGGCGATTGCGGCGCCTGCACCGTCGATATCGATGGCGCCGCCCGCCTCGCCTGCCGCGAAACGATCGGCGCGATCGAAGGCACCTTCGTCACGACCATCGAGGGTCTCTCGCCCGATCGCAGCCACCCGGTGCAACAGGCCTTCCTCGCCGCCAATCTCGTCCAGTGCGGCTATTGCATTCCCGGCATGGTGATGGCGGCGTCGGTGCTGATCCGCACCAATCGCAACCCGTCGGAAGAAGACATCCGCCAGGGCATCCCCAATATCTGCCGCTGCGGCATCTACCCGCGGCTGGTCGCGGCGATCCAGGATGCCGCGCGCATTGCCCGCGGCGACCCGGCCGACGGCGCCTGAATGCTTTCAATCTGCTGTCAGTGCAATTCAGAGCCCGCTCAGCGTCGGGCGCGTATTCGGGCAGCATCGGCACGGCGACTTCGCCGCTGCCACCGGAGAATGGTTCGATGAAGAGGATGCTGTTGGCGGCGATCGCAGCCGCGACTGCGCTGGTCCCCGCCGCTGCCATCGCGCAGGAGCGCGGCGAGCATCGCGGCAATGGCGGCTGGATGCGCCCCGACAACTTCCGTCCGCAGGGCGGCCAGGGAGGTCAGGGATGGCAGCGCCCCCAGGGCCAGGGCCAGCCCCAGAACGGCGGCAACTGGCAGCGTCCGCAGGGCAACCCCGGCTGGCAGCGTCCACAGGGTGCGCCGCAGGCGATGGATCGCGGCGACTGGCGTCGGCCCGATGGACAGCCCCGGCCGGCCTTCCAGCAACCGCAGGGTACGCAAAGCCCTGTCCAGCCGCGACGCGACTGGCGTGGGGGGCAGCGTCCCGACTGGCAGAACCGCGACCCGCAGGCCTGGCAGGATCGCCGCTGGGACGATCGTGGCCGCCCGCAGTGGAACGGCGCCCGCGACTGGGGCCGCCGCGACGGCTATCGCGGCTGGAACGATCGTCGCGACTGGGATCGCGCCGACCGCTGGCGCGGCAACGGCGGCATCTGGAACAATGGCTGGCGGAGCGACCATCGCTATGACTGGCGGGCCTATCGCGACTATAACCGCAGCCTCTACCGCCTGCCGCGCTATTATCCGCCGGCACGCTGGAGCTACGGATACAGGCGCTTCTCGGTGGGCTACCGGCTCGACAGATTCCTGTTCGCGCAGCAATATTGGATCAGCGATCCCTCTTTCTACCGGCTGCCGGACGTCTGGGGGCCGTATCGCTGGGTCCGCTATTATGACGACGCGCTGCTCGTCGATGTGGACAGCGGCCAGGTGGTCGACGTGATCTACGGCATCTTCTGGTGAGCGAAACGGGGGCCGGCAGCGATGCCGGCCCCTTGCGCTTGCATTCGCCGACGCCCGCGGCAAAGAGTTTCGCCGTGAGCAAAACCAACCCCAACAGCAAGGGATCGCCCTCCCCGGAGCGGGCACGGATCGGCCGCGAGGTCGCGGCGCGGCTGGACGCGAACCCGAACGTACGCCGCGCCAAGGTCGAACTGGCGCAGGTCTATACCTATCCCGATTTCTTCAGCGACGCCGAGTGCGACATGCTGATGGCGCTGATCGACAGCAACGCCCGCCCCTCCACGCTGCTCGCCGCGACCGACGATCCCGACTATCGCACCAGCCACAGCTCGGACCTGTATCGCTGGTCGCCCGACGTGCTGGCGATCGACAACCGCATCGCCGCCCTGCTCGGCATCCCGGTCGAAAATGCCGAGACGATGCAGGGCCAGCGTTATGCGCCCAACCAGCAGTTCCGTGCGCATTGCGACTATTTCCACGAAGACAGCGGCTATTGGGACAAGATGGTCGAGACCGGCGGCCAGCGCACCTGGACCGCGATGGGCTATCTCAACACCGTCGAGGAAGGCGGCGCCACCTGGTTCCCGCGCGCCGGCATCCGCTTCAAGCCCAAGCGCGGCCTGCTGGTGATCTGGAACAACATGCTTGCCGACGGCAGCCCCAATTACGACACACTGCACGAGGGCATGCGCGTCGTCGAGGGGACCAAGTACATCATCACCAAATGGTTTCGCGAGCAGGCCTGGATCAAGGCGCCGATCCAGACCTATCGCTCGGGCGTGGTCGACGCCGACTGAGCTTCAGGCGGCGCGCGGCGGCCAGAGCTGGCCCGCCCGCCCGCGCAGCACGTCCGCCAGCGTATAGCGCCGCAGCACGTCCATGAAGGCGCGTCGTGCTTCGGCGAGCACGCCCGGCAGGTTGCAGCCGCGGACTAACCGGCAGCCGGTACAATCGACCATCGCGCAGCGCGGCTCGGTCACGTCGAGCACCGCGCCGATGTTGATCTCCGCCGGATCGCGCGCCAGCTGGATCCCGCCGCCGCGCCCGCGCACCGCCTCGATATAGCCGGCATGGGCGAGACCATTGGCGATCTTCATCAGATGCGTGGCGGAAATGTCCTGCTCCTCCGCCACCGACGCGATCGAGACGCGCCCTTCCCCGCTGCTGCCCAAGTGGATCAGCAGGCGCAGCGCGTAATCACTGTGGCGGGTCAATTGCATGCGACATCTTCTTAGCTGGCAAGCTCTGCAGATGCATGCGGAAGACTACGTATATTTGACAAGCGTCAAAGTGAGCGCGCGGGATACCCAATAACCGGAATTCAATATTCAGCTTTATTGGGAGACCGGCGATGTACTGCGTCCAGTGCGAACAATCGAACAAGGGTGGCTGTGCCGCCAAGATCGGCTCCTGCGGCAAGACGGCGCAGGTTGCGGAGCTGCAGGATGTGTTGCTGCGGGTACTGCAGGGCGTTTCGGTCTATGCCGATCGCGCCGCCGCCAAGAGCGCGCGCGACGCCATGGTGGATGCGTTCACGCCGCACGCCTGGTTCACGACGCTGACCAACGTGAATTTCGACGACACCCGCTTCGTGCCGCTGATCGTGCGCGCGCTATCGATGCGTGAGCGGGCGCGGCTGCTGGCCGAGGCCGCCGGGGCCGACCTTTCCGCGCTGCCCGAGCCCGCGCTGTGGAACCCCGGCGCCACGCCCTCGGAACTCGCCGCCGCTGCGCCCTTCGCCGCGATCCAGCGCTTCCTCGATCGTGACGGGCCGAGCATCGTCGGCCTGCGCAACCTGATCCTCTACGGCCTGAAGGGCACCGCCGCCTATGGCGAGCATGCCCGGGTGCTCGGCTTCGAGGAGGACGCCATCAGCGCCGAGTTCCATCGCATCGCCGCCTTCCTCGCCACCGATCCAACCGACGTCGACGCGCTGCTCGGCCATGCGCTGGCGATCGGCGCGCTCAACCTCAAGGTGATGGAGCTGCTCGACGCCGCCAATACCGGCCGCTTCGGGCATCCGGAGCCGACGGCGGTGCGGATGACGCCAAGGGCGGGTAAGTGCCTGCTCGTCTCCGGCCACGACATGGGCGACCTGGAAGCGATCCTCCAGCAGACCGAAGGCACCGGCATCCACGTTTATACCCATGGCGAACTTCTCGCCGCCAATGCCTATCCGGGCTTGAAGAAGTACCCGCACCTCGCCGGCAATTACGGCGGCGCATGGCAGGACCAGCAGAGGGATTTCGATGCCTTTCCCGGCGCGATCGTGATGACCTCGAACTGCCTGATCAACCCCAACCTCAAGGGCTATAGCGGCCGTATCTTCACCGCGGGACCCGTGGGCTGGAAGGGGCTGCCGCACCTGGTGGACCATGACTTCGCACCCGCCGTCGCCTGCGCGCTGGCCCAGCCCGGCTTCGCCGAGGACGCGCCCGAGCAGACGATCACCATCGGCTTCGCCCGCAACACGGTGATGGGGGTCGCCGACACGCTGCTCGGCATGATTGGCAAGGGCGAGGTGAAGAACCTGTTCCTGATCGGCGGCTGCGACGGCGCGCGGCCGGGGCGCAACTATTTCCATGACCTCGCCATGGCGACGCCCAAGGACAGCTTGGTCCTCACCCTCGGCTGCGGCAAGTTCCGCTTCAACCGCGAGGATCTGGGCGCGATCAACGGCATCCCGCGGGTGCTCGACATCGGCCAGTGCAACGATGCCTATTCGGCGATCCGCATCGCCACCGCCGTCGCCGAGGCGCTGAACGTCGGCGTCAACGACCTGGCGCTCCATTACGCGATCAGCTGGTTCGAGCAGAAGGCGACCGCGGTGCTGCTGACGATGCTGCATCTCGGCCTGCGCCGGATCCATCTGGGCCCGACGCTGCCGCAGTTCCTCACGCCGGAGGTGCTTGGCATCCTGATCGCGAAATTCGACATCCGTCCGACCGGCGATGCGCACGACGATCTCGCGCACATGCTTGAGGCGGCGTGACGAACCCCCACCCCGCCCGACGCGCCGAGCGGGGTTTCGGCGCATGCCCCTCGACAATCGGCCACCCCCCGGCCACATCGGGGGCATGTCCCCTGCCCTGAATGTTCACCGTTCGATCCTCGGCCAGCCCTGGCGCTGGCGCGGCCTCGCCGCCGATGCACGCGACCCCGATTTCGCTCCCGACGACCTCGTCACCCAGCTGCTGCTCACCCGCGGCGTCGACCGCGCCGATCTGGAGCGTCACCGCACCCCCAGCATCCGCGCCTTCATGCCGGACCCCTCGATCTTCCGCGACATGGACCGCGCTGCCGAACGCCTCGCGGACGCGGTGGAAGCGCGCGAGCAGATCGCGATCTTCGGCGACTATGACGTCGACGGCGCCACCTCCGCGGCGCTGCTGATCCTGCTGCTGCGCGCGCTCGGCCTGGAGGCCACCCCCTATATCCCGGATCGCCTGATGGAAGGCTATGGCCCCTCGGGAGAGGCGCTGGTGCGCCTGAAGCAGCAGGGGCACGGGCTGATCGTCACCGTCGACTGCGGCGCGCAGGCGTTCGAGGCGCTGGCGATGGCGCGCGACGCCCAGGCCGATGTGATCGTGGTCGACCATCACAAATGCGCGACCGACCTGCCCGTCGCACACGCGCTGGTGAATCCCAACCGGCTCGACGAGGCCGAGGGCGCCGAGCACGGCCATCTCGCCGCCGTGGGCGTCGCCTTCCTGCTCGGCGCCGCCCTCGTGCGCACGCTGCGGACGCGCGGCTATTTCGCGAGCCGGCAGGAGCCGCGGCTGCTCGACCTGCTCGACATCGTGGCACTTGGCACCGTGGCCGATGTGGCGCAGCTCAAGGGGCTCAACCGCGCCTTCGTGGCCCAGGGCCTCAAGGTGATTGCGCAGCGGCGGAACATCGGGCTGGCCGCGCTGATCGAAGCCTCGCGGCTCACCCGCGCGCCGACCTGCACCGACCTCGGCTTTGCGCTGGGGCCGCGGATCAATGCGGGCGGTCGCGTCGGCAAGTCGGACCTCGGCGTCCGTCTGCTCACCACGCGCGATCCCGCCGAGGCGCGCGCCATCGCCGCCGAGCTCGACCTGCTCAACGAGGAGCGCCGCGCGATCGAAGCCGAAGTTCAGGCAGCGGCCGAATCGCTGTGCCTGCTCGGTGGTGATCGGATGGTGGCGCTGGTCTCCGGCGAGGGCTGGCACCCCGGCGTAATCGGCATCGTCGCCGGGCGGCTGAAGGAAAAGTTCGGCCGGCCCGCGCTGGTGATTGCCATCGGCGAGGACGGGATCGGCAAGGGCTCGGGCCGGTCGATCCCCGGCGTGGACCTGGGTGCGGCGGTGCTGGCCGCCAAGGACGCCGGGCTGCTGATCGCCGGCGGCGGGCATGCGATGGCCTGCGGCGTGACGGTGGCCGCCGAGGGCGTGGAAGCGCTCGCCGCGTTCCTGGAGGAGCGCCTCGCCGAACGAATCGCGATCGCGCGCGGCGAACGGGCCCTGCTGCTCGATGCGGTGCTGAGCCCGGCGGGCGTGAACCCGATGCTGGTGGAGGCGATGGAGGCCGGCGGCCCCTACGGGATGGGATGGCCCGCGCCGCGAATCGCGGCGGGCCCGGTTCGCGTGATCAAGGCCGATGTGGTCGGCACCGGCGGCCATGTCCGCGCGATCGTCGCCGGAGCGGATGGGAAGAGCCTGAAGGCCGTCGCCTTCCGCCAGGCCGATACGGAACTGGGCCACGCGCTGCTCTCTGCCCCCTCGCACCGCCGGCTCTGGCTGGCCGGCCGGGCGAAGGTGGACACCTGGGGCAGCCGGCCCGCAGCAGAAATGCACATAGAAGATGCGGCATGGGCCGATTGAGTGCTTGACGGCTGCGAAATCGCCCCCTATTCGGCCGCTCCACGCCAAGCAGTTGGCCCCTTCGTCTAGCGGTTAGGACGCGGCCCTTTCACGGCTGAAACACGGGTTCGATTCCCGTAGGGGTCACCAAAGTGCCTTCCCAAGGCATGCCAGAACATGCCATAACTGGCTGTTTTCTGCGGTTTTTGGTGGTATAAGTCTCTCATCCAAGCTGGAAGAATGCCACTGCATACCAGCAAGCTGATGGTATTTTTGATGGCATGCGCCGGTCGCTTCGACGGGAGATACCATCATGGCGCTGTCGGTGGTTGCCATCAAAGCCGCAGAGATTCGCGGCAAGGCGTACAAGCTAAGCGATAGAGACGGGCTCTACCTGCTCGTGACCCCATCCGTCGGACGCTATTGGCGGATGAACTATCGACATTATGGGAAGCAAAAGACCCTCGCTTTCGGGGTTTGGCCCGACACCGGTCTGGCAGAAGCACGCGCCGAATGTGATGCCGCGCGGAAGGTGCTGGCCCGCGGCGAAGATCCCGCCGAGCGGATCAAGCTCGATCGGGTAGCGGCGACCGTCGCTGCCTCCAACAGCTTCGAAACGGTTGCGGACGAATGGTTGTCCAAGGTCGAAAAGGAAGGCCGTTCGCCGGTCACGATGAAGAAGCTCCGCTGGCTTCTCGGTTTCATCTACGCGTCGATCGGCAAGCGCCCGATCGCTGCGATATCCGCGCAGGAACTGCTTCTGATGCTGCGGAAGATGGAGGGCAACGCGCGTTACGAGACGGCAAAGCGGCTCCGCAGCACCTGTTCGCAGGTATTTCGCTACGCGATTGCGACCGCCCGCGCCGAGCGCGACGTCGCCGCTGACCTCCGCGGCGCGCTGATCGCGCCCAAGCCAGCACATCGCGCCGCAGTTACCACGCCAAAGGCCGCAGGCGAGCTTCTGAGGGCCATAGACGGCTTCCAGGGGCAGCCCAACACCCTCGCGGCGCTGAGGCTCCTGCCACACGTCTTTGTCCGCCCTGGCGAGCTACGTTTCGCAGAATGGCAGGACTTCGACCTGCAACGGGCGATCTGGACCATTCCGCCGCACAAGACGAAGATGCGGCGAGCCCATGCGATCCCCCTCTCCCGCCAAGCCCTCGCGATCCTTGCGTCGATTGAGCACGACGCAGACTATAGCAGCTATCTCTTCCCATCCCTCCGCTCCGTCCGAAAGCCGATGTCGGAGAACACGATCAATGCGGCACTCCGCCGGATGGGATATGCGCAGGACGAAATGACCGGCCACGGCTTCCGCGCGATGGCGGCCACGCTGCTCAACGAAATGGGTCTATGGCACCCCGACGCCGTCGAGCGGCAACTCGCGCACTGCGACAACAATGCCGTCCGCCGCGCCTACACCAGAGGCGAATATTGGGACGAACGCGTTCGCATGATGCAGCACTGGTCCGACCACCTCGACTTTCTGCGCCACCGTGCAAAGGTGTTGAGCAGGAACTTCGGGCAAGCGGCTGAGAGTCGAACTTAGTCGGATGAGGTGACCACGACTCCGCGCGGCCGCATGCTCTGCGACGACGGCGGCAAGCTCGCGGAGCCAATCCATCTAAAGCCTAAGATCACAATCCTAGAGCCGAAAGACGTTGATAGCTGTCTACCCGGCACATTCTCTGAGATCGTGAACTTTCCGCGTCTATACGATGCTGCAAAGATGGCTGACGGAGGACCCGCGTTCCCCCCCGGGAAATGTGATAAGGGTTGCCAGCCAAAGAGGAGGCATCCGGGGGGGGGTGAACCGCGCCGGGTTTGCCGGAGGCCATTAGATGTGAGTCACGCCGCCATAACGATCTGCTCAGCGGCAGCATAGTAGTTCGCTTCGGCTTCGGCAGGCGGGATGTTGCCGATGGGCTCGAGGAGC